>JACDGI010000658.1:0-2630 GCA_013821665.1 Anaerolineae bacterium | reverse complement strand
CCAAGGAGCGCGGTGCGCTGCTTTTTATAGGCGACTTTAATACCAACGACACCGATGTCAATTACCCGCATATCACCGCCGCTTTGCACGACACGTTTCGCAAGGTTGGTTGGGGTATGGGTTTCACCGGGCCGGATTGGAGCCATCCACAGTCGCAGGAAGGTTCGCCGCTTATTCCACTCCATCAACGTATGGACTACATCTTTCACAACAGCTTCTTTCTTCCGGTTGAAGCCCATGTCTGGCCGAATTCCGGCGGATCGGATCATCGCCCAGTCTTTGCGACGCTGGCCTTAAATCGCCAATAAGTTGTACAGATCGCTTATTTGCGTTCCAATAAGTAATCCGCATACACGCAAACTCGCCTCGTGCATCGCGTAAGAAAATCCTAATTAAGCGCTTCTTAAACCCATTGCAGCTATTGGGGAGAAATGAATGTCACCACTCGTCATCGGCATGGGGATTATTGCCATTGTGCTCATGGTATCGGCGCTGGCTTCCGGTCTGGTTGAGCGCGCACCCTTATCGTTTCCGATTATCTTTTTGGGGTTAGGCTTTTTGCTGGGCGGTGGTGGCTTGAAGGTCATCGAGATCACCCCGCATAATGCCCTGCTCGAAATCGTCGCGACTGTCAGTCTGGCCTTAGTCCTGTTTCTGGATGCGGTCAAATTGCAAATCGACGAACTCCGCAGCGATTGGCATGTTCCATTCCTCACACTTGGCCCCGGCACAATTATGGTCATTTTAGGGGTGGCCGCCGCCGCTTATCTACTGGTGGGTACGACACCGCTTCAGTCGCTTTTGCTCGGTGCGATTTTGGCCTCCACCGATCCCGTTGTGCTGCGTGATATTGTCCGTGACGAACGCATCCCACGTTCGGTTCGACGCGCATTAGGTATCGAAGGCGGCATGAATGACATCGTTGTGCTGCCTATCGTACTCATCTTGATCGCTATCCTCTCGGCTCAAGGCAGCGAAGATATGAATTGGGCACTCTTTCTATTCCGTATTTTGATTCTCAGCCCCTTAGTCGGTTTGGCGGTGGGCGGCATCGGCGCAAACTTGATGGGGCGGGCTGATGCTCGCTTTAACATCCGCCGCGAGTATCAAGCCTTATACGGTATTGGTCTGGTACTAGCCGCTTTTGCTGCCGGTCAGATGATTGATGGTGATGGTTTTTTGGCAGCCTTCTTCGCAGGTCTGGCCGTCACCTTATTCAATGTATCGCTGTGTGATTGTTTTCTGGAATATGGCGAAGTCACCGCCGAAATGATGATGCTGCTGGCCTTTGTCCTGTTTGGGGCGCTGCTTTCGACACTCCTCGGCACGATTGCGCTTGTACCGGCGCTCATCTTGGCGGTTGTTGCGTTAGGCTTCATTCGTCCGGTCTCTCTACTGCTTGTTCTTCAAAGAGCCAAAATGAGTAACACGGCCCGCCTATTCATGGGCTGGTTTGGCCCGCGTGGCTTAAGCTCCTTACTTTTAGCCTTGCTGGTGGTTCAAGCCGGTGCGCCGGATGCTGAAAAACTGCTCGCCATTACCGGTATGGTCGTCGTTTTATCCGTTATTGTTCATGGGGTTTCAGCTACGCCGCTGGCATCGGTATATGCGGGTCGAGTCGCAAGAGCACAGCTCACAATGGCTGAAGAACGTGAAAGTTCATTTGTGGGTTTGTTCGAACCCGATGCCAATGAAATAAAGCGCATTTCACCAGATGAACTCGCCCAACAACTGGCAAGTGATCATCCGCCCCTCGTTTTGGATGTCCGCTCCCGCGCCCATTTCGAACGGGATGAGGGTCAAATCCCCGGAAGTGTTCGTGTCCTGCCTGACCAAATCGAAGAATGGGCATCCGGCAAAACCAAAGATCGTCCGATTGTGGCTTACTGCACCTGCCCTGACGAAGCCTCCAGTGGTCGTGTATCGCGCCACCTTGTTGAACTCGGTTTTCAGGCTAGCGCACTTGAGGGTGGCTATAATGCGTGGCTTGCCAAATATCCGGTTGATCCCAAAGGCATGGTTGCCATCCAATCCCTATAGTCTATCTTTCACTTCTCGTGGCGATGAAGATGATGTCGGTCAAAAGCTTAGCCTTCGTTCCTTACCATCATACGAAGGCTAACTTTGCATTCTTCAGTGGTATGTGCTTGCTGTAGATGTTAGCCAGCGCTTGCGGTATGCTTATCCAAGTTGTGTGCCTTCAAACGATGTCTCAAAATCTCTGCGTCTGCTCTGAAAGTAGCCTATTCGCAATGTCTGGCTCCCTCCATCGCTTGCGGGGGAGGGTTGGGGTGGGGGTTTCTGGACGCACTATTTTCGTCTTTGAGTGTGATGTTATTTCATAATGCCTCTGCGGTTAAACATTCTTTTTGGAGAAACGCTCATGCCGACTGGAAACGCTCTTCTTACCCAAATGACGAACACGCCGATTATTCCCAACAGCCTCGCCTTCTGGGGCATGGGACAAATGGGAATCGCCATCAAGGGGCCGGATGCTATTCTGTATATTGATCCCTGCCTGAGCAACGTCGTTGAAGACCTATTTGGAAGCTGGTGGTATCGGGCTTATCCGCCGCCGATTGCCCCTGAAGCCGTCACCAATGCCACCTATCACTTCAGCAGCCATGAGC
>JACDGI010000657.1 GCA_013821665.1 Anaerolineae bacterium | reverse complement strand
GATGATGCGCTCTTCACACACCACACTCCCGCCCGTCATACCGAAGCCAGTGCCAATTTGCAGCACAGCACCTTCCCGCCGCGTACTCAGGATGCACGGTCGGTTTGGCCCCAAAGGATTGCTGCGCGCAGTCGAGCGCAATTCCATTCCCGCGCCAATCGTCATCGTACTGCGCCGATGCTTCTGGATGATGGGTAGGCCGTAGAACTTCCAACCTGAACGCCAAACGACTCCCGCCAACGCGCATTGAATCCGCGCCAATGGCAGCAGCAGCAGCCGTTCAATTTCGTTAATAGCTTTCCAAGGGGTATCCAACGCCAGCCGCATCGCCTCGACTGAAAACAGCGAATCCGGTGGCATACTTGTATTATCGTTTGTCTCATTCATGCGGATGATTCTAGCAGAACTTCCCCATCCACGCCTGACTCATTATAGGGCGAGAACAGCAAACCATCCCGCCCTTTAGTCGTACTACTTCGATTATTTCGCAGGCGCAGTCACTTGTTGGTATACCGAGAAAATATCATACATCGCCCAATTTTCAGCAGCTTTAGTTCCCTCAAAGCGGAAGATACCCATCCCCGGCATAACCACTTTACGGCCTGTGGCGGGCACACCCATGAAATCACCTTTGTGTGTACCAAAGTAACACACCCGCAGCACAAACTTGTCAGCGGTCAGAATGCTGTCGTAGGTTTCTTGGCGCATATCGGGGAAGGACACATAAAACCCTTGGACAAATGACTTAAAGCTCGCCAGATCCTTAAACTCCAAGCCCATCGGTTGGTCGGTTCTAAAATTCGGCGTAAAAATCTCGTCCGCAATATTGATGTCCGGCGTATTAAACATGGCATCAAAACGTTCCACAAAATGTTTTAATTCATCGGGAGTCATGAGGTCTGGCCTTTCTATATAAAAATGAGTCTAAAGGAGGCCACAATGGAGGAGTGTAATACGCCGCGTATTATTTCCTATTCTTCTAATAATTACCATTAAATATAAGATTACTTTATTTTTAATACAGTTTTCAATGCTTTTACGCAAATAAAAAAACGCCTCAGTCCCTATAAGGAAGGAGGCGTTTTCTAAAATCTCTAACTTATCAATTACGGGTTAGCTGCTCACCAGCACCGAATCAATCACATCGGCCACCAACTCGTAGCGTCCGAAAGCCGGAATAATGTAGGCACCTTGCACCATCCCGCGCATATCATGGAGTAGTTCCTGCGCGATCTTCACGCCTTCCTGTGCGGAATTCTCACCCGCGTTGTCCATACGCTCCATCAACACTTCAGGAATACTAATGCCCGGTATCTCATTATGCAGGAAACGGGCATGTTTCGGGCTGTAAAGCGGCATCAAACCCATTAACACTGGCAGTTTGAAGTCTTCGCCGGTTATCTCACGGTAGCGCTTGTGGAAAAGTTCGATGCGGTGCGGCTCAAACACCGCTTGCCCCAGCGCAAAATCCGCCCCGCTTTCCAACTTCTTAACCAGCGTTTGAATCTCGCGGTCGAGATCCGTCGCGAACATATTCAAGGCACAGCCCACTGTGAAACTTGTCGGCTGCCCGATGCTGTTCCCGGCCTGATCAGTACCCGTGTTCATCTTGTGCTTGATGATGCCAATCAGTGCCGAGGGCGCGACATCGAAACTATCCATCGCTTCTGGATAATCCCCTATCTTGGTTGGATCACCCATCACCACGAACAAGTTGCGTAGCCCCATCGCATGTGCCGCCAATAAATCACCCTGTACCCGCAGCAGATTCCGCCCACGCGTCGGGAAGTGCAGCACCGTTTCCATATGCACCCGCGTCTGTATAAAGTGGCACAATGCCCACGGACTCATACGCATCCGTGCCGTCGGGCTGTCCGCCACATCCACCATATCCGCACCGGCTTCTTTGAGCAGTTGTGCCGCGGCCAGCAGCTTTTGCGGGACGAAACTCCGCAGCGGAGCCATCTCCACAGTGATAACGAATTTTCCCGCCGCCAGCTTCTGCGCCAATTCGGTTGGGCGTTCTGGCACCGCCATCAGATCATCAAGCGTGACCTCTGACACATGAATATGACGCACAGGCAAATCAGGGTTGTCTAACGCCGCCCGCATCGCCGCGATGTGTGCCGGAGTCGTCCCACAGCATCCACCAATCAACTTGGCACCAATCGCCTTGAAGGTCAGTGCATAATCCGCGAAATATTCTTCGGTCGCCGGATACATCATGCGTTCGCCAACCGACTCCGGGAAGCCAGCATTAGGCATCGCCGATAAGATCGCCTCCGGCACGGCTTGGTGCATAGCCTGTAAAATCCGTGAAAGCTGCTGAGGCCCACCACCACAGTTCACACCGATGACATCCGCACCCGCCTCATAAAGTTGACGCGCCACCTGTGCTGGCAAATCACCAAGCAGCGTCCGATCATCTTGACTAAATGTCATATGGCAGATTACGGGCAAATCCGGCGCAACTTCTCGCGCGGCTGCTAGGGCTTCCAGCAGTTCATTCTGGTCGCTGAAGGTTTCCATCTGGATAACCTCCACACCCGCCTCCGCCAGTGCTTTAATCTGTTCGCCGAAAGCCGCCCGTGCTTCTTCGACCTTCACCCGACCAAAGGGCTTGAGTCGTGAACCTAACGGCCCAACTGATCCCGCCAGATAAGCATCCTTGCCACTCGCCGTGATCATACGCTTCGCCAGTTCGACTCCGGCACGATTGATCTCGGCCACTTTAGCCACAAGCCCATGCTTCGCCAGCTTGTAACGGTTCGCGCCAAAAGTGTTGGTCTCGATCAGCTCTGCGCCCGCTTCCAGATAATCACGGTGAATTCGTTCCACCTGTTCGGGATGCGTCAGGTTGAGTTCATCAAAACAGGTGGTAATCGGTGCCCCATGTTGATGCAGCAAGGTTCCCATCGCCCCATCGCTCAAAATGGGAGTCGCTTGTTGCAGCCGTTCGCGGAAGGAGAGTTTCGTCATGGAATATTTCCTCTATCGGATTTTCTGTTCATTTAAACCATTACCGGCCAAGTATTAACCCTAATCAAATAGATTTCTTCCACGCTTTTCGACTTTTCATGCCCTAGTGTGAGTTCGTCATTCATTAAGAGCATAAAGTAACCGCTTCAGCTCTTTGACAGACATGCCTTGACTAAAGTCGATATATTCCAAATATTTCAGACTGTCTGGAATAGTTATGTTAGGGGCGATTAGTACCGGAACAGTGGGTTTGCCTAAACGCTGTGCTACTGCCCATTCCTTCAGACAATAATCAGAGTTAATCGACGCTTCAGACAGACAAAACATAAACTTTTCACACCAGTCCAACCGCTTCAGGATGTCTCCCCACCATATCTGACCAGTGTAGAGTCTGTGGTCATACCACACCTCATGCACATCCATCCGATCAGCGATCTCAATTACAAACGGTTTATCTGCTCGTGCATAGGAAAGGTATATACGCATAAGCACCTCGATTTGCTGTTCACGAATACAGCGACCCTATGAACAACCGCATCAAATAGCGGATGTGTTCGTTTCTGGTTCTAGTCGATCAAACTCGCGCTTGAACTTAGCTTCCATTTCGGATTTCTGCGCGTCCGACAAACGGCTCGCCCGTACACCATTAATGACCAATCCGGTCAGCACATCCACATCCATGCCGAAGACCCGCGCAGCCGTCAGATATTCATTGGTCAGGGAGGTATTAAACATCGGCGGATCATCCGAGTTGAGCGTCACATACAACCCTTCCGCAATCAATTTCGGTAATGGATGCTGTTCCATTGTTGGGAACACCTTCAGGCAAACGTTACTGGTCGGGCAAACCTCCAGCGGAATTTGTTTCTCGCGTAGATAAGCCATCAACTTCGGATCTTCGATGCAGCGCACACCATGACCGATCCGCACCGTGCCTTGTTTGATCGCGCCCCAAATACTGGCTGGCCCTTCAGTTTCCCCTGCATGGAGGATACAAGCCAGTCCGGCTGCATGGGCTTTCTGAAAGGAAATGGCGTGTTTCTCCGGCGGATGACCGACTTCCGGCCCACCTAATCCTAACGCCACCACGCCTTCATTCATGCCCATAATCGCCATATTAGTCGTCCATAGACCTTCTTCAGGTGTGACGTTCCGTGAGATGTCGAGGATAAAACCGCTGTCAATATCATGCGTGTCTTTCGCCCATTTCCGCGCCTTATTCAACGCATCGAGTTGAGTACGCGCATCCAACCCCGCGATCTTATAATGCAGATGTGGTGTGTAGGTGATCTCGGTATATTGGATGTTCTGTTCAGCTTGCCCCGCCAAGAAGCGCCGTGCCATAAATTCAACATCGGCTGCTGTGCGGATGGTTCCACACACCGCCATGTAAATCTGGATGAAGTGCGGGAAGTCCTTGAATACAAACCAGTCCCGCATACCTTCAATCGTATCGGCAGGCAGCTTGACCTCGTTACGTTCTGCCAGTTCCAGCCATGTTTCCGGCTGTGTCGCGCCTTGCAGGTGAACGTGGAGTTCAACCTTGGGCATGTCTTTAATAAAATCGGTCAAGCTCATTCGA
>JACDGI010000656.1 GCA_013821665.1 Anaerolineae bacterium | reverse complement strand
GGTGATACCAGTGCAGAAGTCATTTTCTATATGTGCTTTACTTTTCTCGTTACGAAGCGTCCGTAAAGCTCCGCATTGATCTCTGTGGATCAGTCAGCTTTTTCGTCTTGAGCATGGTTGCTGACACTTGAAACGCGTTCCAATTCGGCCACCGCCTCCACAATCAACTGTCGTAAAGCGGGCTTTTCAACCTCGGCCATCGAGCGCACCTTCACATGTCGCAGCAGCTTGCCGGTGCCTTCCAACAAACCATCTGCATCCTTCAACACCACGCCGCGATAAAACCCGAGGTTAATCCGGTCTTTCAACGGCGCGATATAGCAGAACATCGCGTCCACCTTCGTCCCACTGCCATAGCCGATTGTCTTGTAAGCCTCGTAGACCTGCTCTCGCACATCCGGCACAATCGCCTTCACAAGCTCGCGCGTTTTCAGCGCCAGTTCTTGTACATCTTGCGGATAAGTCGAGAGGAATTGTTCAACTGTCGGGGACATATATGCTCCTACAATGTTTCATCCGGTGAACCCGTAAATAAGTCACCTACAACCAGCGTAATATCAGGTACGCCAGCAAACGTCACACGATCATCAACATTAAACTTTTTGAGTGCGCCATACTCACCGTTCATCGGCTGTGAATATAACCGCAGTTGCTTCTTCCACGCATCTATTACGACATATTCTGGCACACCAGCCTTAGCATAAGCTGTGAGTTTCACATCTTCATTGTAATCCTTGTTGCCCGGTGATAGCACTTCCGCAATCAAATCCGGCACACCACGAATACGTTTATCAACCATAATGGCCGCGTTTTTGGTTTTCACGAATGTAAAGTCCGGCACTACAACCGTTTGACAAGACAAAATCACGCCAACATTATGAATACCATAACCTTGTAGTTTTGAGTTTAAGGCAAGACACTCCAACAATTGTCCTACAATCCACTGATGAAAAATACTGGGCAGCTCGGAAAAATAGAGTATCCCATCAATGACTTCAGAACGATTACCAACGTCCGGTAATTGTTCCCAATCAGCGTATGTCCATTGTCCCTGCGGCGGTCCCACAATCTTCTGGGTGTTCGTCAAAGTTGGAATGACCATAATATCTCATCCTCAAAATCACTGGCATCTATTATACTTGATTTTTCCCCAAATTGCTTGACAAATTATAACATTTGTTCTAAAATAAGTCTATAATTGAATGTATTATGGATATATTTATGTCTGTTACTGTTCCACCTTCAAATACCCAAATAGACGCGAATATGCAATTGGCATTCGGTTATGCACATTCGGCGGCACGCTCTTTAACATCCGCCGCAACAGCACCCCAAAATGGCGGCGGCGGCATCAGCCGAGCAATCCGCTGCACTGGCGGCAAGAGCCGAGCGTCCCGCCACACAAAAGTGTCAATTCGGCGGATTACTCTCTCACATCCGCCTGCCATTTCGGCGGAAGTATTGCACACTCCGCATTTTGTGAATCATTATTGAGCTTCTGATTTTCTGGTTTAACTTGCGTTTTCTGCGCTACGTTTTTGCGTTAATCTCTTGAACGGTAAGATTGGGGCCAAACGCTCCAACTCCTCCGCATCCAACGGCTTCAGCGCCAGCAGAATGACCAGATACACAACGCTTCCAGCAATTACCGCTAGGATCTGTGATAATCCCGCCATCAACAGCACCACGGCTACCATCGCTCCGGTTGCCACCACCGGCTTCCACAACAAGCGCACCCATTCAATCCGTCCGACGGCCCCTTGCAGCAGGAAAGCAAAGGGAATGAGCAATGCTAGTTCGGAAAGTATGGTCGTCACGGCTGCCGCTCGATAACTGTAGAGTGGAATGAAAATCAGGTTACTAATGATGTTGAAGCTGACCGCAATCACAAATGCCCTTGAAATCCGTCGTTGTAAATCCAGCGCAATCAGAACGTACTGGGTCAGGCTGTTAATCCACCCAATCGGGATACTCCAGATCATCAACTGCGTCGCAATCGCCCCATCCGGCAAAAACTGGCTGCCGCCCAAAATACCGGTCAGCACAAAAGCCAGCGCCGTAAAGACCACCGATACGGGCAGCGCCACACTCACCAGCAGTTTGATTGCCAGCCCATAATTGCGCTTTAAAGCCTGTTTGTCTTCATGCGCCTGCCGTGACATCACCGGCAGCAGCGCCATCGTGAAAAACGCTGGGATCACGTTCAGCGCATTTACCCACTTGTAAGCCACGCCGTACTGCCCGACCACCGTGTCACCCTGAAAATACTGGATAATGACCACGTCAATCTGGAAAAAGATCGTCGCGAGGAAGTGGTTCAGCATCAACGGCCAACCCTCACCCACCATCCCGCGTATCAACTTCCTATCCGGCTTATAACTTCTCACTCCATCGCTTACGGTGGAAGATTCTTGTTCACCTTGCGCCTTTGCGTCCTTGCGTCCTTGCGTTAAATTCTCTGTATCTCTAAGCAGCCCGCGCCCGACCCACACCATCACCACCAGCGTGATCGTATTAGTCACGATACTGGCCGCAGCCAAGCCGATAACGCCGTAACCCAGCACCAAGGCCGCTAAGCCGAATATCACTTTACAAATGGTCGCGATGGTCGAGATCGCAGCCGGATATTCTGCCTGTTGGAAGGCATAAAACAGCGCCGACATGCCCGTACTCAAGCTGTTCGGCAGCAGCCCAATATACAACAGTCCAATGGCGATTAAGGCCTCTTGCGTCAACGGTGTACTGCCCGCCAACCCCTGCCGCACGCTCAGGAAGCCCAACAGCAGCACCACACCCACGAGCATCAACAGCAGCCGCAGCACACTTGTATTATAGAAATAGCGCCACGCCTTGCTCGGATCACGCGCCACTTCCCGCGTCAGGAATACATTCAGTCCAAAGTTGGTGAAGATGTCGAACCAGCCGAAAATAAAACCGGCATAGGTATAAATACCGCTGCCTTCCGGCCCTAATATCCGCAGCATAATAAACGCGAAACCGAAGTCGATGCCGCGATTAAACAGGTTCAGGATAATCGGCGCGAGGCTGTTCCGCGCCACCACCTGCACGCCTTCAGTCTGTCCACCCGCGCTCACGAACAAGCGCCAGAGGTAAATCCCACCCATAAAGATCAGCAGAATCCCGCTGATGAAGGAGGCGAACAAACCAATCTGGAAGCTCGGTGGGCTGTAACTGACGCGCAACTCAAGTTGACCATTATCCAGTGCCGTTCGTTGGGCATCCGGCAGTTTGTCATGAATATCCGCGAAGGCTTTCTGTACTACGGCTGGTGATACATCCACGCCGATAAAATTGTCCATCACTTTTATAGCTTCAAGTGGACGCTCGGTATCTTTGCTCCCACCAAGCGGACGCGCAAACGCCCGCCACCCCGATAAGTAAGTCTCGCTGAGCACCAACCACGATGAAGCTGCGCTCTGCTGAACGCTCGCCTGTATGATTTTCTC
Organism: Anaerolineae bacterium; assembly: GCA_013821665.1. Lineage (GTDB taxonomy): Bacteria > Chloroflexota > Anaerolineae > Aggregatilineales > Phototrophicaceae > CFX2. The sequence goes on along the minus strand of JACDGI010000656.1, from coordinate 1,102 downwards.
GCGACCGCTATCACTCTTAATGGTCACATCAGACCCATAGATCCAATCCATCGTGGTAGTGGGCACCGTTCCATCGACCAGTTGCGCGACATAAGCACGCGGCGAGTAGCTGTGTTCCCAGATGCGAACCGCTTCATCTTCATAGGCCAAATGCCAACTGGGCTGCACCCGCAGATTGCTGCTGGTGGTCAACTCTGTCGGCATCGTAAACTGCTTAGAAGTCATCACATATCGCACGTTCAGCAGCTTCAATAAGGGCGACTCCAGCGCCGTTTTTAGGCTGAAGTTCTGGCCCATATTGGCGTACTGCTTATCCGTATACAATGGCGCAACACGGTTGTAATCCAACTGAACCTGTGGCGCGAGCTGGCTCATAAAATCGACGTACTGCTTGGGGATGATGCTCTCGTAACCGCGAATATCATCCAAGCCATAACGCCAGCCCATGTTGGCGTTCATGATTTTGCCACGATCACCGATTGCCGGATCATCATTGGTTGTGGTGTCAATCGTGGTATAGCGCCACTCTCCCGGCTGCTGCTTGAGCCATTGGATAGCGGGTGGCGTAAAATCCAGCAGCAGCGGATCACTGGCCGGATTAAAGCTCCACGAGGCCGCCATCAAATCCACAGCGACCAGCACAATCGCCATCACCTGCCACGGTTTTACACGCCCAAAACGCGTTTCCGTAGGGGAAGGTCTAAGACTCTCAGGCTGCCTTCCTGCCCACAAAAATACGATGCCCACGCCCAGCAGCATCAAGCCCAACATGGCTACGTTCACAAACTGGTAGCTGTAAAACATCTTCGCGCCGTTGAAGGCCTGATCCGCCTGTGCCAAATTATCAACAAGCCGCTGAATTAAGGGCTCAAAAGTCGGGAACAACAAACGCGTCACCAGCAGTCCAATTAAGATCAAGCTGCCACTGATTACACCTGCAAATCCAAAAACGCGGGTCAGTCGCACAGATTTGATCGCACTTGCCAGTGCATCCGCCCCAAAACCGGCTAACAGCGCCACACCTACCGTGACCCCAAAGATCCAGCGGAAGGGCGAATGAAGCTGGTTGATCCCCGGAAAGCCATAATACAAAATCGCGTAG
>JACDGI010000655.1 GCA_013821665.1 Anaerolineae bacterium | reverse complement strand
ATTGAATCAAACCGCGTTGGTCGCGCAGCCAATGATAATCAAGCTGCGGGTCGCGACCAATCCATTGGTTTTCGATGTTGTAGACATTCAGCACTAAATATTCATCGTGCCCATGCTGCCATTTATGTGCCAAGGTTTGTGGCGTTTCGTAATAGAGTTCATAGACATTGAGCGAAGTGTAATGCTGAAGGGTGAGCGTTAGGCCGAAGGTATATACAGTCGCATCCGGTGGAAGGTTCTCGCCAACCCATACCGCCGCCAGTTTATCGCGCTGCTGGTTGTTGATAAACATGGTCACGAGTGCGTTGGCGCTGCCCCACATTTGCCACAAGCCGAGCAGTACAACAATAAGAATCAGTGGTTGCGCGTAGGCCAATTTAAAGCGCCGAAATTGTGCGCGTTGCAGCCAATCCAGTACTGCACCGATGCCACTGCCGACCAGAACGGCCACCGCCGGAAAAACGATCAACGGGAAGCGGATGTTCTGGTAAGGAATCCCCGCCAAAAAGAGATAAGGCAGAAGCGCCCAGCCGCCGAAAATGATCAGCATCCACCACTTGCGGCGTGTGACTGCCCATAAGCCAATCAGTCCAAATAGGGTAAATAACGGCGACAGATAATAGAGATCATAGTAGGGCTGAGCATAATAAAGGGCATTGATTTTCTCGTAGTCAAAATGACCATCAATGTTGGTGAAGCTGCGCTGGAAATAATTGGCAGGTGACCAACCTTCAACCCATGCGTGATCCAACGTAGGGAAAGGATTGGTGCGGCTGTAGAGGATTTGAGGGAGCAAAATCAATGCGACAGCAGCCATAGCAACCAATGTAACACGCCATTGAATGTGCCCACGCCATTCCATCAAGACGGCGATGGCGAAGGGTAGGCCTAACACTAGATAAAGCCAGCGCGTCAGACCGGCAATCGTCAAGGTGATGACTGCGAGAATCAGCCATGTGCCACGGTTGAATTTATCCGGCTTATGAAGCGGCGAATCGGGCGTGAGATAGCGGATGAGCAGCATGACGCTTATCGTTGCCCAAAAGAGCGCCGGAATATCGCTCATGACGACAATGCTGGATTGTAGGGCTTGACCACAGAAGATCATCAAGGCTCCGGCTGTGAGGCTGCCAAGGCGATTGATGCCGATTTGACGCGCGATGCTGTAAACCAAGGGCGTGAGTGCCGTACCCATGAGGATACTTACTGCTTGGGCGACCGCTGGGGTTGTGCCAGCCGCATTCAGTGCAATCATCAACAGAGTGGGATAGCCCAACGGCCAAAAAAAAGGTTTTAGTACCGCACCCGTTTGAAGACTCGTTCTTATATTTTGCGCGTAGTCATAATAAGCGTAGGCATCTTGACCGTAGAGGCCATCGAATTTTGTGGGCAATACCAGCACGAGATGTATCAAAAGGCTGACGGCAAATAGGCCACAGATCAGCGTTAACTCGGTTCGCATCAGGCGCGTGTTAGGTTTGGTCACCATTGCCTACCCATCGCAGCGGGATTAAGAGTAGAGCAAACCCGACTGTTTCACTGACGAGAACAGCCAGCGCTGCGCCATAGGCTTGTTGACTGGGAACCAGCCAAATACTCAATCCGATTTGAACCACCAGCATAATGACAATGACCCAATTAACGAGTTGCTCACGCTTCTGAGCATACCAATAGAGCGTCAATCCCGCTCGCAATAAGGAGGGCAGTAATCCCCACATGACCGCTTGTAGGGTACTGCTGGCCCCACCAAAATCCGCCCCATAGGTCAGCCTAAGAATAAGCGGCGCAAAAAGAGTTGTGCCGATGGCGGCTACAGCACCGAATGCACCTAAGCCCAACATGACTTTTTGGAAGGTGCGTTTCATCTCAGCGGGCTGTGAGACCAGCATGGCTAACATCGGGAAGAGTGCGCCGAATAGGGCATTGGGAATGGTACGACCAGCTTCGACAAAGCGGCTGGATGCGGCATAGTAACCGACACTCGCGGTATTCGTGAGTTTCTCCAACATAATCGGTGCTAGGCGTGCTTGGATGGCGGCTAAAATCCCTGCCACTGCAAACGGCCACGCTTGTACCAATATGGCACGCAATTGTAAGGCGATATTATTAGACTGCCCCTCAGTGGTGGTGAACCACCGCTGCCATACATACCACGCGGCGATAAGCTGTCCGGCGGAAGTCAAGGTGTTGACGATCAGCGCGATTATTACACTACCACCGGCTGCGAAAACTGCAAAGGTTAGGGCGACTTGTATGACTAACATGCCCAGATTGAGCCAAGGTATCGGCCACATTTGTTGGCGTGCGCGGAAAATTGCGGTGTAGTTGCCGAACAATGGGGTAATCAATATCAGCGGTGCAGAGATGCGAAGGCCATCAATGACGTGGCTGTCACTGGTGAGAAGTGGGGCAGCGAGGATCAAAATCAGCATCAATCCGCCGCCGAGCCAGACGCGCGAAACGGTTGCCAAGCGCATGTAATCGGGTTCAAGGCTGCGATCACGAGCGACTTCGCGGGTCATCAAGGTGCTGATGCCAAAGTCGGCGATGAGTGACAGCGGGAAAACCCACGCTAAAGAGGCCGAATATATGCCGAGTCCATCTTTGCCGAGGACGCGTCCAATCAAAACTGAAAGCACAAATGATAGAAGGGCGCTGCCTGCGTTACTGACGAGGAGTGTGCCGGTGTTTCGTGAAAGACTTCTCAATGTAGCGGATAACGAATGATCCGGCTGTTTTGATTCCGCGTGAAGCTGTGCCATTATAGTGATAATTGCCATCAATGAATATTTATCGAGCGTATTATGACAGACACACCCAAAGAAGCACAATCAGAAGTGGTTGGCACATCCGCAGAAGCCTTCGACCATATTGGTGCGCGCTATGATGATGAGTTCACCAATACCGAGCTAAGCTGGTGGTTTCGGTCGCGAGTTTGGGAACGTTTGGGTGTGCTTTTTAAGGCAGGTGATCGCGTCATCGAATTGGGCTGTGGTACCGGTGAAGATGCCATTTGGTTAGCCAAGCGCGGCGTACATGTGCTGGCGACGGATGGCAGCCAAGCTATGATTGACGAGACCAAACGCAAGGCTCAAGCAGCGGGCGTTGGTGATATGATTTCGGTGCAACTGCTCGATTTCGCGGAAGCGGCTCACTGGCAAATTGATGGTCAGTTCGACGGTGCCTATTCCAATTATGGGCCGCTGAATTGCGTGGGTGATTGGACAGCCATTGGTCAGCAACTGACAAACCATATTCGTCCCGGCGGGAAAATTGGCCTCGGTATCATCGGGCCGTGGTGTCCGTGGGAGATGTTCTGGTTCGCCATTCATGCCGATTTCAAAAATGCCACACGTCGTTTGCGGAATGGCACAATTGCTCATCTCGACGGTAAATATTTTCCGGTTTATTATCCGACACCGGGGCGGATGCAGCATGATATGGGGGATAGTTTCCGGCGTTCGTTGCTGTGGGGACTCGGTGTGTTTCTGCCGCCGAGCGATTTGTATAAACCAGTGGGTGCGCGTCCGTGGTTGGCGAAACCCCTACTGGTATTGGAAAAGTTAACCGCTCCGCACTGGCCGTTTAAATACCTAGGTGATCATTATTGGTTGGAGATGGAGCGGATGTAGAAGAGGATTCATTTCATTAGTCGTTATAAATCTCACGTCGATGTCCAATCGCTTCGATGACGATCAGAAGTTCGCTGTGTTCAATCCTATAAATAATCCGATAGTCTCCAACACGAATACGGTAATAACCTGCCCATTGTCCGGTCAATTCCTCATGATGAATAGTTTCTACAAAACGAGCGATCCATAAAATTTACCAAGAATTCTCTCAACGACTTGTCGATCTAAACGTTTTAGATCGTTTGCAGCAACAGTGCGAAATCCGATTATGTAGGGATTATTCATTTAATCCCAACTCGTTCGCAACCTCGTCGAGTGTAATAAGAGGCTCTTCTTCATGGATTGCTTGCCTTAACTTTTCAGTAAATTCAGAGCGCATTTCTTTTCCAGCATCAGGATCAGGCAATTCTTGTTCAAGTTCAAATACGGCTTGTTGAACAACATCCTCAACAATGCTTCTGATAACAGCTTTGAATTCGCCAAGTGTCAAATCACCGAGTTTGGTATTGTCTGGCGCGTTTAGGATCATTGTTTCTCTCCAGAAGATGTTTCACCTTGCCATCATTATACTTAGTTATAGGCTAAGTGTGACATTACTGACGCGTGTTGGTTCGTGTGGCAGTTTTGAGAGTTCGTCTAGCTTAGCAACTGCACCGGGGAGTGTCAGCCGGTGGTAAATCATCGAGGCGGTTTGCTTGAGCATCGACGGACGCAAGTTAGCCGGATTATGCACCAGCGCTTTAATTTCGCCCCATGTTTTGCGCGAACGATAATCCTTATGTACAACGGTGTGTAACTGGCGGTAGAACTCGGTGGCGAAGGGGCCTTTGTAGAGCATGGCGAGGTCGGCGCTGTCCATCCAATTGACACGCTCGCCGAGTTCATGCTTCACACTTTCGTAGAAAGGTGTTCCCGGCAGCGGATAACTGACGCTAATGC
>JACDGI010000043.1 GCA_013821665.1 Anaerolineae bacterium | reverse complement strand
GCACCCAGCAGTGAGGCCAAGACCATATCGCCAGCCGGAACAATTTGCCCGCGAATTTCTACATCTTCAAGTGCCCAACGCATGGTTGTCGAACCAAGTGGGCCATTAAAGCGCAGGATTTCTTCAACGGCATTGTCGATGAGTGCGGGATTTTCACGCAGCTTTTGCAACTGGTCGAGGTGTTGAAGCAAGTCCAAGGTGCCGTTTGCGAGCATGTTGACGGTGGTTTCGTGTCCGGCGACCAGCAGCAGAAAGACCATACTAATCAGTTCTTCAGAACTGAGTTTGTCGCCCGCTTCTTCCACTTGCAGCAACCCACTGATGAGATCGTCACGCGGATCAGCACGGCGTTCGTCAAACAACTGGTGGAAGTACATGATGAATTCGAGGGCGGCTGTACCGGCACGATCACCGGCAGTTCCACGGCTGCCTTCGACCACAATGATTTGTGTCCACTCGCGGAATTTGGCTTGATCGCTGACGGGAATACCCAGCATTTCAGCGATAACCGTGATAGGCAGAGGAATAGTGAAGTCTTCCATCAAGTCGATTTGCGATTTGCCCTGCATATTGTCGATCAATCCGTCGGCGATTTCCTGAATGCGTCCGCCAAGTTCGCGCATCATACGCGGGGTAAAAGCACGATGCACAAGGTTGCGTAAACGGGTATGATCGGGTGGATCAACTGTGAGCATATGACGGTTGATGGTAGCAGCCGCCTGCATGGTCATATCGTTAGGGTTGCGAGGCGCATTAGTGGGACGACGCAGGATACTTTTGGTAAAGCGCTCGTCTTTAGTGAGGCTGATACAGTCATCGTAACGGGTTAGCAACCAAGGGAAATGCCCCATTTCGCGACGGTTGAGTTTATAGACAGGAGCCTGTTCCCGCATTTGCGCTAGAATAGGATGCGGATTACGAAGGGCTTCGGGTGTAAATAGGTCGAAAGTCGTTTCGGTGATAGGGTACATATAATCTCAATAGTTTCTACTCAATGGTCGAGATGTGATATACTGTATATCATAATACACAGTATATGGCACAAAGTCACATGAGAAATATGTAAGGTTACCGACACAATGGAAAAAATAGACCGTCGAGTCCAACGAACACATAAACTACTGGCTGATGCGCTGGTGGTGCTGGCTCAACAACAGGGTTATGACTCGGTTACGATTCGTGACATCACCGAGTACGCCGACATCTCCTATTCGACTTTTTTTCGACATTACCCCGATAAAGATGCCTTGCTACTGGATTTGATCCAGAATACGGTCGCGGAATTACGATCCGTTATTGGCGAAGATGAACCTGCCCAAATCAGCGGCACGATTTTGTTTAAGCATGTTGCAGAGAATCAAGCCTTGTATCGCACACTTTTAGGCGGCTTAACCTCCAGTGCAATCGTACAGGGCATTCAGAACGTGATTATCAGCGAAGTTCTGCCCAGCATAGACTTGGATGCCGATGCCATTGTTCCCCGCGAAATTATGGCTAACCATGTTGCCACATCCGTGCTCGCGCTGGTGAAGTGGTGGCTTGACCACGATATGCCTTATTCGTCGCAACGCATGGGCGAGATTTATGCGGCAATTATTATTATGCCTATGCATAAAAAACAGAAGTTTATCCCTTAGTGCCTGACTAAGCGACAGGTTTTTCGCGCTGGAAAAGCAGTGCTGGTGCAGCAATTCCCAAAGCAATCGCGCCTAAAATGAGGGCTGTGCGAACCGCATTCGAGCTTGCAGCAATCAATGCCGCGTTGGCTGTATCTGCATTCCCTTGTGACAGTTCGATCACGCCTAACATCGTGCGGTAGGCAAAGCTGCCGGGAACCATCGTTACGGCAGCACACAGTGTGAATACTGGAATCGGTGCGTGCCAGCGAAGGGACAAAAACACGCTGATGAAACCTACCAGAGTCGAACCCACGAGGGTGGACAATTCAATATCTAAACCCAACTGCATGAGCAATGTCCGTAGGGCATGACCGAGTCCTGCCGCCAGCGCACATCCCGGCAATAAGCGGCGTGGGACATTAAACAAAACCCCGAAACAAACAGCGGCTACAGCCGACCAGATACCATCTTGAATGACGAAGCCAAGCATATTGATATTCAAGACGTTCATAATCCATTCACTCCCAACAAACGCATTGCCATGATGAGGCCAAGGGCAATACCTAGCGAGACCATACCACCGACAAGACCGCGCACGATGCCTGTTACCAGATGTCCGGCAATCAGGTCACGCATGGCATTTACCAGATGAATACCGGGTACTAACAAAATTACCGAGGCGATCAGTGCGATTTGGGGCTGCGGACTCAATTTATAGAGCGTGACCGTGCCCCCAATAAGCGCTGCAACAAAAGACGTGACCACCACTACGATCAAGGAATTAAAATGGCGGCGCTGGAATTCTTGGCGGACAAACTGGGCAACTGCACCCGCAATAAATGTCACGAAGAATACAACCCAATCCCCGCCGAAGAGACGACTAAAAGCCGCACAGCCTAAACCAATCATCACGACAACAACCCAACGATTATATTGGGGTTCGAGGTGAGTGAGATGGGTTAAGGTCGCGCGTGTTCCAGCCCGATCTGTCTGACCACGCTCGACCTGATGGACTAAGGCACGAACCTCGTCCAGAATTTGCATGTTGACACCCATTGTCACCACACGCCGGATTTTGGTTCGGAATTCTTGGTCGCTAATGGTTGTGACCAAAATGGCGTTGGGGGAAACGAGAATCTCCATTGAATGTGCGCCCAAAGCGCTGCCTAAACGCTGGACGGTTTCTTCTACACGAGCCGACTCGGCCCCATTTTGGAGTAAAAGCTGCCCTGCCCACAGGGCAAGATCAATGACATCGCGCAGCGTCTCATGATCGAGTGGCGGCTTGGGTAAGGTGGGTACGGAGATTCCACTCATGCACAGTTTCCTTATGTGGCACCAACAAATTGCGATTAGAATACCACAATAAGGAGTGTGCAAATGCCGAGGTTCATCACTAAATATTCAGGGCTTTTATCAGCAACCGGTATTGCAATTGCCGTTCTGGTTGGCATTGTGATCGGTTCAGGGCTGACCTTCGTGATTATAACGATGCTTTGGGGTCGGCCTGATTTGTGGCCGCTGCGCGCAGGGTAAAAACGGTAATTTCCGGGCGGCAGTTAAAGCGAACGGCTGGCAAAATCGTCCCGACACCGCGATTGGTGTATTGAATCATGGTGCCCACTTGATACTGCCCCATCGGATAAATGGTGCTGTAAAGCGGCACGGTGATAGGCCGGTTGATGATGGGCAAACGCACCTGCCCACCATGCGAATGACCTGAGATTTGCAGATCAAAGCGACCAGTAGCAGCGCTGATGTCGGCATAATCAGGCTCATGTGCTAGGAGAACCGCGCAAGCATTACCCGGCAGTTGAGCCAATACATCATCCAGCCGATCTTCACGCTGCCAATAATCATCAACACCCGCCAGATGAAGCAAGGCCTCACCGCGCTTGATCGTGTAGACGCTATTGCTCAAATCGGTCAAGCCGCTGTCGTGGATCATGCCGCGCACGGCTATAGGATCTGTCCAATGATCGTGATTACCGAGGATCGCGACACTAGTATCTTTGGGCGTTAACTGGCTGAATGCTGAGACTAATCCGGGAAGCAGCGGTTGAATATCGCCATGCGTGACATAGTCGCCGGTTAAGGCAATCGCATCAGGATTTTGAGCGTTGACCATTTGGACGATATGAGTCAGGCGCTCGGTTGTGATGCCTGTACCCATATGGATGTCGCTGATTTGCACCAGCCGATAGCCATCGAAGGCCGGATCGAGACGCGGCAAATGGAGTTCCAATTGGACAATTTCGAGGTTTTCGGGTTCGATGTCGTGCGCATAGGCGAAACTGCCGACACCAGCGGCAGCCGTCCCAATAGCTGATACGAGGCTGATTTTCAAAAAGCGTCGACGAGAAATCGTTGGCATGTGGGTATATCCTCACTATCTCAGAAACAAACATGCCAACTTTACGCCTGAAATCTTAAAACTGACCTTGCAGAGCAGCCTCACTAACCTCCGATAACACAACGCAAATCCAACGAACAGCACAAGACAGGTGACATAACGTCACCTGCCTTGCCAAACAGTCGATTAGAATATTGATCTAGGGAAGAACTTTGCAGGGGTTGCTGATTGAGCCGATGTTTTGGATTTCAATTTCAACCACGTCACCATCTTTGAGGTATTGTGGTGGCTTCATGCCTTCACCAACGCCGGAAGGTGTACCGGTCAATATCAAATCGCCCGGTTCAAGCGTAAACATGCGCGAGCAATAGCTAATAAGGGTCGGAATGTTGAAGATGAAATCCTTGGTGTTACCGTCCTGCATGACCTTACCGTTGACGCTGGTTTTGATGCTCAATTCGTGGGGGTCAGCAAGTTCGTCGCTGGTGACAATCCAGGGGCCAAGCGGGCAAAACGTATCCAGACTCTTGCCGCGCGTCCATTGGCTGTCGGTACGAATTTGCAAATCACGGGCACTGACATCATGAGCAATCGTGTAGCCAAAGACGTGATTCAAGGCATCCTCTTCAGTGACGTTACGGGCGCGTTTGCCGATGACAACCGCTAGTTCGCCTTCCCAATCTACCTGCGTCGTGATGCTTTCGCTCCATGTGATCGGATCACCCGTCGGGATGATACTGCTTGGAAACTTGGAAAAGATGATGGGGGCTGTTGGGACTTCACCACCGGTTTCTTTGGCATGTTCGGCATAGTTCTTGCCGATGGCAACGATCTTACCGGGATGTAAGGGTGCTTGCAGCTTGACATCGGCGAGTGCAAGCGATTCGTAACGACGGCTGGGCATCAAGCCACGCCGAATCATATACTGCATCGAGTCGAGTTCGCTGGTCATATAAACGCGGTCTTCGACCACTGCACCTACCCGCGTGCGATCTTTATAGGTATAAGTTGCGAGTTTCATAATGGATGTGTCCTTCGTTTCGTGTCACGGTAAAAATTTCCAAATTACGGAGACTAAGCTTTTCTCCTAACCTTCTCTATTATCGTCTTTCCAAGTGTGCCGCCGCAAGCTGTCCCCATACCGAAGTTGGATCATCATGCCATAAACTGTAGTAGGCGGGTTGGGCATGGCGGCGATCTGCAAGCAAATCATAGCTTAGTGCGCGTAAGAAACGTGCAGCACTATCCAGCGGTATGCCGGGATAGTTACGCTGCTGTGTGTCCAGAATATTGAGGACTTCGGCGGGATTATCGCGCTCCAGTAAAGCATCATAAGCCGTTTGGGGCGGTGTGAGAATGGTGGGCAGTGGAGCCGGTGGCAATTCATAACCAGCAGGGGTTGGAATGGCCTCAGCCAGATAATGTTGTTTATCCAGTGGTGCAAAAGCCCACCATTGGTTGCCAGTCAGATCAAAAAGATAGGCAGGACGGTCAACCCGACCCACCTTATGAATGGTAGTTTGTTCAACCACACGCAAGCCCAAACTTGTGGCCTGATCTTCAACCGGCTGCTCACGGGTGAAGGGCTGCTCCTTGAAGACGCGCGTCAGTACCGCATTAACATCACAGGCACCGTATTGGCTGGCCGTTTGTAAGGCCGCGCAGATGGTTAAGGGCGTGGTATTGGGTTGGGCAGCCGCTTTTTTGAAGGCTTGCACCTGCTCATCCAACCATGTTCCCGGTTGTGCGCCAGTCGATAGTTGGTCGATTTGCTGTAAGGCGACATCCGGCTTGTTATCCAAAACATTGAACATCGCAGCCATAACAGCCGCGCGACTAGCCGCTTCGGTATCATCCGGCGTGGCTTGAGCGGTTAAGTTACCGAGGGTTTGTAATGCCTCTGAGGGCGAGAGTTGATAGAGCGGCTCAACTGCCGAAAGCCGACAAGCGAGTGAATTACGGGGTTTAAAATCTGGCAACGTGGCTGGCGAACGGAAGAAATTATTCTGCCAGCGCCATGTGACAGTGCGTGAACCGAAGCAGTTCCATACTGGATTTTCAAGACGATATTCATCGACCGTAAAGCCTGAACTGTCGGGTAAAGACTGCGGTGTTCCTTGATACATTACCTGTTTACCCGGCTCGACTAAGTTGGTGACTGCGCCGTTACGATAGCCATAAATATAGAAACGGTTGTTGACTTCAGCGGGAACAGTGACGGTGAGACTCAGTTCATTGATACCATCACCATTGAGATTATCGACCAATGCTGAACTGTTGATCGTCGTGCCGATAACAGGATACGGAGATTGCGTCTGCGGCACACGATAAACGCCTTTTTCATCAATCAATGCCAGTGCGACATCCCGAAAAGCAGGGCTCCCGTTATCAGGAAGGTAAGAAGCATAAACAACTGCGCCTTTGCCAGCGTGTCCATCGAGGTTGGCAGGTGCAATCGTGATGCTGAAATTCTGATAGGTGATGGAACCGGTCACATCGAAGGCGGGCTTGAGTGCATTCAGGGTGGCTTCAATATAAGGGCGAATCACGGGTCGTAAGTCTACAGTGCCAAGCGGTGCGGCTAACATCGCCCTTAAAAGCGCTTCACGGTTAGATGCCGAACGAGGTGTACCTGCGAAGCGGCGGGCAACTTCCCCTTGGAACAGTTGAAGCGCGAGGATGCGATCCTTGTCGTCAACCGTAATATGACTGACCTGATCGATCCAAGCTGAGGTCAGATTGTTATCGTCCCAACGGCGCAGCGCGTAACGATCAGCCGAAGCATCGGGCGCAGTATTCATCCGTTCCGGTTGGGGTGTGTTGGTCGCGAACAGCAGTGGTACGGCAGTCGGTGGCACCGAAAATGAGGGTGTATTGGTTAGGGAAAATGGTGCAGCAAGCACTGGAGTGTTGGTTACGAAAACCGAGTCCTGCGCTGTAAGCGGAGATTGCCCTATTACAAGCAGCAATCCCACGCTACAGATAACTATTAAAACAAGTAAGAGACGACGAGCCATAATGCAGCCCCCTCACGCCAACAAAAGGACATGCAGAGTGTGCCACAAAACGGCTAGGTGTCAAACCGCGTCAGCCATTTTAGGCAGGTGGTATCTTCACATCACAGGTATTGCTGCCAGCCTGTACCGGACAACGTGCGACTTCGACATCATTCCACAACACACGGAAAGTGCTGCCACCTGAGGCCGTGCGCCAGAAATATTCGCTGGTGAGCAAATTTGATCGCTTTGAATTAAAGACTTTGCACTTGTCAGGATGTAAGAACTGAAGGAACTGTACCGGTTCCAGAGCGCCACATCCTTGTGCAGTGAGGTTCGGATTCTGGCTTGCCCAGCGACTGCCATCATAACTGTATGCTATCGGGCTGCCACTAGTATCCAGAGCCTCAAACTTCAAAGATGAAAATGATAGTGTTGAGCCTAAATTAAAGACGTAGAAGCTGCTGTCGTTATAAATCAGTTCCAAAGGGCGACCTTTCGGGAAAGCAACGGTTGGTGTGAGATCACCAGCCGAGACAACCGCTGCGGTGGAAGCTTCGGTCACTTCAGCCGTGGCCTCTACCGCAACGGTGGTGGCTGTAGCGGCAATTGTCGGCTCGATGGTTGATGTTGGCTCTTTGGTTGGTTCAATCGTTGGCGCAAGCGTTGTAGAAACGGCTGCGACTTGGACTGTAGCGGTGGCAGCGGGTTGAGGCGCATTCATACCGGGCAGCACCACGAATAACAAGAGTGCAGCGATAACTAGCAGTGCGACTACAGCACCAATAATCATGGGTGTCCGGCTTTTAGCCCCGCCCTTAAGCCGCTTCTCGATAGCGGTAATGAGGTGATTGATATCGGGGTTAAAGTCGGGATCGTTACGTACAACGACGCTGTTACGGAACGCTAAATCTTTGAGCGCGGGTGGCAGCGATTCAGCGGATGGCATGGAGGCGTTATTAACGAGTACCGGAACAACCAAGACATCAGTGCGTTTGAGAGCCGTTTCGACCTCAATCCGCACAAAGTCGTTAGGATCGTTGAGGCGGCGTTTGCCTCCGTCATCCGTAATCAACAGCCATTGAGGGCCGATAACGATGATAACCACATCAGCGACTGTCAGTGCTTTATCCAATACGCTGCGGAAATCTTCGCCGGGTGGAATATCTTCGACATCTTTGAACACATGGCGCGCACCAAAGGCATTAACCAACCGGTCATAAATACGTCCTGTGTAAGCCATACTATCGGCACGACGATACGAAATAAAAATACTGGTCATCGTATTTCCTTCAAAATCTTGTAACAAAAGACATACAATCTGATTGTAACAACAGTGTAACGCGAATCAAAGTTTTATACACGGCGAAGATAGGAGAAATATGAGAAATCAAAAAGACGAGGCCAAATGACCTCGTCTTTTTTATCGTGCAAACTGCTCGATCCGATTACATGTGGCGGATGACTGACAGCACCTTGCCTTCGATGCGGCATTGGCGCGGTTCAACATAGATTGGATCCATATCGGGGTGAGCGGGCTGAAGGCGAATACGCGCCCCTTCACTATAGAAGTATTTGAGTGTCGTCTCATTACGGTCGGTCAACCACACGGCGACCATATCACCGTTCTGGGCAGTTTCTTGACGACGGAAGATCACGATGTCGCCTTCGCGAATCATGGCATCAATCATCGAATTGCCCTTGACGCGCAACGCATAGGCATTGGCCGGATCGGTGCCGCCGAGCAAATCCTTGGTGACTTCGATCATGCTATCTTCGTCATAGCTGTAATCTTCGGGCACGGGAACGGGTTTGCTGGCGAATATGTTGCCGATAACAGGCACGCGAACCTGAGCGGCTGCGGCATGAACGGCTGATTTCTTACGTTCGCCACCCGGCACAGGGCCAGTCAAACGCAGACCACGAGAAACATGCTGCGAACGGGTCAAATAACCGGCTTGCACCAGCTTGTTCAGATTGTAATTGACCACCGAAGTCGAGTTGATGCCGGTGTTCTCGCCAATCTGACGGATGGTGGGAGGGAACCCGTTGTCCGCTGTGTATTTCTCGATGTAACGCAGCATGTTACGCTGCCGTTCTGAGAGTTTATTAAATTCTTTCATGGTTTTGACCTTACTTTAACCCTACTTTGATTCTATCGCGAATGATTGTTCTAAATTATAACCGAACATGGGTTCGGTTGTCAAATATTTGTTCGCATGTTGTTTAAGAGGGTAAAATAAAGGCGATAACCGATAAAAAATCACTAGCAGATTTGACCAATCTGAATAAACTGGGGAATATGAAAACACTCAATCTCACGCTTCAAGATGATACCGATGCAGGTCTACTGCCTGTGCTGGCGAAGGTCTGGAAAGTCAATATCACAGGGCTTGAACGCAGCGTCGCCCTTGCCAGCTTGCGCGACAATATGCTCGACCCTGCCCGCGCACAAGCCATTTGGACAGCCCTTGCGGATGACCAACGTGGGGCAGTGCAAATGCTGATGGGTTCGGGCGGGAAAATGCCCGCTGCCAAATTCGGAAGACTCTTCGGCGAAATCCGGCAGATGGGTGCTGCACAAATCGAACGTGAAAAACCGCTTGAGAAACCCGCTAGCATTGCCGAGGCTCTCTATTATCGGGGGTTGATCGCGCAAATGTTTGAGATGGCCGATACGGGGCCGCGTGTGGTGATCTATGTGCCTGAGGATTTGGGACGGTTGCTTTCAGCGGCGAAAAATTCCTATTCCGATTTGAAAGATGAGCCTGCCGTGACGGCCAGCACAGTCGGTGTACAAGATGACATACCCGATGAAGGATTGGTCGAGCCGCTAGAAGAGGTTACAGGCATCAAACAAGCGGATACCTCGGTGGTGGATGATGTGGCAACGCTGCTGGCTTATCTGCAACTCGCCAGCCCGACGTTAAATGAAACAGCCCTCAGTGAAGATGACCGCAACAATTTACAAAAGTTTATGCTCAAGAATGAGGAAGGTCGCCTCGATTTTGTTTTTGGCCTTGCCCTGAGCGCTGACCTTGCTGAAATCCAAACGGGCAAAGCTTTCCCCAAACGTGCCGAAGCACGTCGTTGGCTTTCCGCGACCCGTGCCGAACAGGTCAAAGCACTGGCAGAAGGTTGGAAAAGCAGCCTGAGCTACCGTGACTTGTGGTACGTTCCCGGCTTGCATCCCGAACCGGGTGGCGAACTCGATCAATACGATGCGGCTGTCGCGCGGGGCAGCGCATTGGAAATCATGCGCGATCTGGTACCCAAGCAAGAATGGTGGGCCTTAGAAGGCTTCATTATGGCAGTTAAGGAAACGGAGCCGGACTTCCAGCGTCCGGGTGGTGATTATGAAAGTTGGTATATTCGCGGCGAAGACAGCGAGGAATACCTGACGGGCTTCAACAATTGGGAAGCTGTAGAGGGCGCGTTATTAGAATACTATGTCACGGGGCCGATGCACTGGCTCGGTTTGGTTGATCGGGCAGATGAAGCCGCGCGATTGACGGCTTATGGACGTGCGTTTCTCGGTCAAGCACCTTGGCCCACGCCGACAGAACCGGAAGACAAGATCATCGTAAAAGACGATGGCAGCTTGCTCATCAGCCGTAAAGTTTCGCGGGTGGATCGCTTCCAAGCAGCACGCTTTACCAGTTGGGTTTCAGCAGGTGATCCTTATACCTATAAGGTCGATGGCGCAGGTATTCAACAAGCTGCCGAGCAAGGAATCAACACGGGACATATTGCCAGCTTCATCAGCCGTGCGTTAGGTGATGCACCTGTCCCGGCGAACATTACTCGCTTGCTCGAAAATTGGCGGGGTGGCGCATCAGCGGCTGTGTCACTCGAAAAGTTACAAGTCATGCGGACAACGGCTCCCGAAACACTCGATAAGATATTAGATACGCCCGCACTACGCCGCTATTTGGGTGCGCGATTAGGGCCGATGGCGGTAATCGTGCGTGTTGGTCAATGGGACGGATTGCGCACGGCGCTCGGTGAACAAGGCATTATTGCGGAGATCATTGAGTAACCAATACGAGCAGAAATATGAAACTCCAACTTATTCGAAATGCAACCCTGCGACTCAGTTATGCAGGTCAAGAAATTCTGATTGATCCATATTTTGCCGCTCAGTATTCGCTGCCGAGCTATACCGGCAAATCGCCCAATCCAATGGTTGAACTGCCGCTGCCTATCGAGTCGATTATACAAGATGTCAGGCTCGTGATTGTCTCGCACCTGCATAGCGACCATTTTGATACGGTGGCACAGCAAGTTGTACCCAAGAGTTTGCCTTTGTTTTGCCAGCCGGGAAATGAGGATTTCATTCGCGACAAGGGTTTCCAGCAGGTGATGCCGATCATCGATGAGACTGATTGGCAGGGCATTCATATCAGCCGCACCGATGGGCATCACGGACTCGGATACGTCGAAACGCAAATGGGCAAGGTATCCGGTTTTGTGTTGCAGGCAAGCGACGAACCGACGATTTATTGGGCAGGTGATACGGTAGTGTGCAGTGAGGTCGAGCAAGTGATTAAGCGTTTCCAGCCGGAGATTATTGTGACGCATTCCTGCGGGGCAAAGTGGGCAGATGACCACGATCAGCGCCACTTGATTGTGATGGACGCAGAACAGACGATTGCCATGTGCCAAGCTGCGCCAAAAAGTACGGTCATTGCGACTCATATGGAAGCGCTCGACCACGCGACAGTCTCCCGTGAGCAACTGAGAACTCAGGCGACAAATGCCGGTGTGAGCGCGACACAGCTTCTCATTCCGGCGGATGGCGAAACGATTGAATTGCCGAGGCGGTGATATACTCATCAATAATTCGCAACTTTCTTATTTGATAGTGACATCCTCTATGAAAAATATCCGTTTCGCGCTGCTTACTGCCCTGCTGCTCATTACAAGCCCCATTTATGCTCAAACGACAACATCGACACCAGCCAGTGATTATCCGACGGTTGCGGCTTTGGAACAGGCGACTGTGCAAGTGGCTGATTCGATTGATCTGGCACGACGGTTTAAGGGCTTAGACAGCATCCCAACACCGGTTGCCAACGTAACACCGCGTCAAGTTGGCGAGGTGCAGACCTTCTGGGTTTCGGATACGGATGCGAACACTGAGTTCCAAATTTCGGCGACTCTGCGGGTGGTTGGTCAACATATTTATATGTGGGTACAGTCGGATGTTCAGGTGAATGTTGCTGAACTGCAAAAATTGGCGGATGCCTTCGATACACGGGTATATCCCAATGTACGGGCGTTATGGGGTGAGGAATCCAGCCCCGGTATTGATGGTGATCCCCGTTTATATGGTTTATTCGCACAGAAATTAGGCAGTAGCATCGCGGCTTATTTTTCCAGCCGCAACGTTTTCCCCAAGAGCGTATGGCCGACCAGCAACCAGCATGAGATGTTCCTCTTTAATTTGGACGCATTAGGCACACAAACTCTCGCCAATATGGACATCGAAAGTGTGGTGGCCCACGAATTCCAGCATATGATCCGCTTCAATATCGAGCGTAATGAAGATAGCTGGCTGAACGAAGGGTTTTCGGTCTTTACGCAACTCCTGCTTTACCACGATGGCGGATCGATTCCTTATTTTCTGGCTGAACCTCAGACCCAACTGAATGACTGGCCGCCTAACGTGGATACTTCACCACATTATGGAGCAGGTGATTTGTTTGTAGCGTATTTCTATGAACGATTTGGCGCGGCAGCCCTGCGGAAACTGAGTGATGAGCCGGGGCGTGGGTTGGAACCTTTCGACCGTGTATTGAAAGAAATGGGACAGTCGGACGTGGATGTGTTCTTCGCAGATTGGGTGCTGGCGAATTACCTGCACGACACAAAAATCGCTGATGGTCGTTATGGGCATTCGCTGATTTCGACGATCTATGGCGGGGCGACACCTCTGGCTACTGTGACTGAATATCCTTATAGCTACAGCGGAAGCCTGAACCAATACGCCACCGATTATCATGTTCTAACCAACCTTCAAGGTAAGCAAACACTCAATATTCATGTGGATGCGCCATCAACCGCCAAGCTGATCCCCGTGGACGCGTTCAGCGGGGAATGGGTGTGGTACAGCAACCGCGCTGACCTGAGCGACATGACACTGACGCAAACTTTTGACCTCACCACTGTGAAAAAGGCGACCCTCGACTATCACATTTGGTACGACACCGAGCAATTTTATGATTATGGTTACGTCACCGTCAGCAGTGACAACGGTAAAAGCTGGCAAATCTTAAAAACACCAAAAAGCGACACGACTAATCAAACCAATAGTGCCTATGGGCCGGGTTATACCGGTTCGAGCGATGGTTGGCAGCCTGAGCAAGTGGCGCTGGACGCTTATGCTGGCAAAAAGATATTGGTACGCTTCGAGTTCGTGGCGGATGACAGCACGACCAGCATGGGTATGGCAATTGACGACGTAGCCATCCCTGAAATTGGCTACCACAGCGATTTCGAACATGACAGCGGCGGTTGGGGAGCCAGCGGTTGGGTGCGTACCGATAACCTGCTGCCGCAGCAGGTGTGGGTGCAAGCTGTGCAACAAGTCGGGGAGCAGGTACAGGTTAAACGTTGGCTGGCTCCGGCTGAAAGTGATTGGCAGTTGCCGATTGAAACGGGAGCCGAAAGCGTACTCATCGCGATTTCACCGTTTGCGCCAGTCACCAATAGCCCTGCGAATTATACGCTGGATGTGAAGTGATTGTTGGGGGCTGTAGCGATTGGCTTTTAGCCAACACGGAATGCGATTCCGTTTCGGGCTGCTCAAGCGATATTTGATTTAAAGCCTGAAGAATAAAAAGCATTAACATACGAACTCGAAAATTTACTTTTAATTCATGCAAAACCGCCCAAACGGCCTATAATCAAAAAAACGAACTATGCTACATTTAGATTAAATTTGCACCTTATCATATCATCCTTGCAAATTGATTCTAAGCTCATTCAATATTGAGCGGAGTACGTAGCATGAAACGTTTATCGTTATTGATTTTGGGTCTTATTTGTTTGGGTGTGGTTCCGGCAATAGCGGCTGACTGCCCTGCTCTGGTTCGCCAAGCTTTAGCAGCCACGGATACGCTTTGCCATGAAACGGACAAAAATCAGGCGTGTTATGGCAACTTTAACCTGAAGGCACAATCTATTCCCAGTGCCGAAAATTTCAGTTTTAGCAAGCCGGGTGATCGCGTCGATATTAGTGCGATCAAATCGCTGCAACTGTCGCCAATGGCAATGGATACGGGCGAATGGGGTGTGGCGCTGATGAAAGTACAGGCCAATGTGCCCGCCGCACCACCATCGAACCTTACCTTGCTGGCATTTGGCGATGTGTCGCTCGAAAACGATGTGCCTTCGCCGACGACGATGGACGTGAATATTGTTGGGCCAAACGCAATTAACGCGCGTCTTATGCCTAACTTGAATGCTGGTGTGGTTGGCTCTTTAAAGCCCAACCAAATACTGACCGCCGTAGACCGGTTAGGCGATGGTTCGTGGCTGCGTGTGAAGTTGGCTGATAGCGATCAAATGGGCTGGGTGAAGTCGGATTACATCACTACGGATGGCGATCTACGCACATTGAATATCGTTGATGGTATGCAACCGCATTATAGCCCAATGCAAGCGTTCACCTTTAAAAGCGGCAGTGAAACCCAGAATTGCGCGGAAGTTCCCCAAGACGGTTTGTTGATCCAAACGCCTGAAGGTTCCGGTGAAGTGCAATTGTGGATTAACCAAGTGGTCGTCAAACTGGGATCAACTGTTTATTTCCAAGCGCAACCGAGCGGTGACATGGTGGTATCCACTGTAGAAGGTCATGCGACGGTTGAAGCGATGGGTGTTACTTATACGGCGGTAGCAGGCAGCAGCATCCATATTAAACTGGATGCGGACATGAAGCCCGTTGCGCCACCCAGTATGCCAGAAGCCTATGAATTAGCGGCTGTGGCGAATTTACCAATTGACCACTTGCAACGGAAAATCACTATTCATGCCCCATTGACCCAGCAAGAAGTTGTCAACGTCCAACAAAGCCAATCGGGCAATAATGGTAACAGCCAAAACTGCCCCGGCAATAGCTGCCATAACGGAACCAACAATAATAATGGCAACGGCGGTAATAACGGCAACGTAGGTAACGGCAACAATAACGGGAATAGTGGCAACGGTAGCAATAATAGCGGACAGAACGACGACGATAAAAAAAAAGACAAGGATAAGGACAAAGATAAGGATAAGGACAAAAAGAATAAACCTTGATGTCTGAGTTTTGCGACTGCTCTCCGAAGCTTGTTTGATGGGGCTACGATTAGCTATATTGAATGAGCGCTTAAAAGCATGGTAAACTTCCTTTATAATAATATGAAGGAAGTTACTGTGAAACATTTACCATTTACCTTGTGCGCGCTGCTTTTGTTATTAGCTGCACCGGTAATGGCAGCGGCTGATTGTCCGGCACTGGTACGACAAGCGTTTGCCGCGACCGACAGCGTGTGCCAGAACACTGACAGCAACCAAGCCTGTTACGGCAACAGCCACCTGCAAGCGAAATCCAACGGCAATATTCCCAATTTCACATTCAGCCAACCGGGGGACCGTGTTAACCTGAGTGATGTTAAATCGCTGCAACTGTCACCCATGACGCTGGATACTGGCGAATGGGGTGTGGCATTGATGCACATACAGGCGAATTTATCCGCGAAGAGCAACAAAAATTTGATGCTGCTGGCCTTCGGGGATGTGGCGATTGAGAATACTGCGCCCACACCGACAGCCGCCGATGTTCAAGTCGGGGGCAAAGAGGCGGTGAATGTGCGCTTGCTGCCGAACGTCAAAGCAGGCGCGGTAGCTGTTCTGCAACCGGGGCAGCAAGTGACGGCGGTTGAACGCCTAGCGGATAATTCGTGGCTGCGCATCAACCTGCCTGACAGCGGCGAAACGGGTTGGATTAGAGGCGATTTGATCACTACTACGAATGACCTCCGCAGCTTAAATGTCACACAGGCCGACCAACCGAATTACCGTCCGATGCAAGCGTTTACGTTCAGCAGCGGGAATGACCAACAAAATTGTGCTGAAATCCCGCAAGACGGTTTGATTATCCAAACACCGGAAGGTGCGGGTGAAGTGCGACTATGGATTAACCAAGTGGTCGTCAAATTGGGTTCGACGGTTTACTTTCAGGCTCAGCCTAACGGCGACATGATCATTACCACGTTAGAAGGTCACGCAACGGTTGAAGCACTCGGCATCAGCTATACAGCAGTGGCGGGCACGAGTGTACGGGTTAAGCTCGATGCAGATATGAAGCCAGTTGCCCCACCGCGATTGCCCGAATCCTATTCTGTCGCCGCTGTGCAGAACTTACCTGTCAGCGATTTGCAACGTCCCATCGCGATTCATGCGCCGTTGACGGATGCACAGGTCGCGGTGGTACAGGCGCAACAGCAGACACAATCTGTGGTGAGCACTGTGACCACGCTGGCGACAGATACCGTAGGGGCGGTAGCTGACACAGCAGCAGCCGTTGTCAACGGGACTGTTAATACGGTCGGCACCGTGGTTGATAGTGTTGGTAACACCGTTAGCGATGTGGTTAATGGTGGCGACAGCACCGATACGGGCAGCGGAAGCAGCGATGACTCAAGTGGAGACAATGACGGTGGTGGCCTCGTGGACACGATTCTGAATCTGCCCTGCACACTGCTTCTCTGTAAATAGGCATTAACATCTTTCCTTTTTACGAGGTTTATCCAGCACGGATAAGCCTCGTTTTATTTAGGGTGCTGGTGGCAAAATTGTGGCAATAACGTGCTGATTATCAGTATCCGATACACGGGAGACAGGATACAATCCCGCTTGATTAGACAATATAACGATTTGTGGTTAATAGACCATCTAAGGATGTTTTTATGAGTAATTTATTTGATTTGAGCGGACGAACAGCACTCATCACGGGCGCAGGGCGTGGCATCGGGCGGGAAATCGCGCGGACGCTGGCCGGTGCAGGGGCGGACATTGCCATTGCGGAAGTTGATCCGGCTACGGCTGAAGATGCGGCGGTCGAAATTCGCGGAATGGGACGCAAGGCTTTCGCTGTAGAGTGTAACGTCCGTGAGTCAGCGAGTGTGAACGCAGCCGTCACCACCGTACTCCAAACGATGGGTAAGATTGATATTCTGGTGAACAACGCGGGTATCGCCCGTTGGACAAAAGCCGAAGAAACATCGGATACCGATTGGTTGGATGTGATCGACATCAACCTCAATGGGACGTACTGGTGCTGCCGCGCGGTTGCACCGCATATGTTGGAGCGCGGGTCAGGGAGCATCGTCAATATCGCGTCCATGTCGGGTTCGATTGTCAATAA
Organism: Anaerolineae bacterium; assembly: GCA_013821665.1. GTDB lineage: Bacteria > Chloroflexota > Anaerolineae > Aggregatilineales > Phototrophicaceae > CFX2. The sequence continues at coordinate 4,085 of JACDGI010000043.1, read as the reverse complement.
ACCGCAGCCGCAATCAGCCTACAATGTCTCCAAAGCGGGTGTGATCATGCTGACGAAATCGCTGGCGGCGGAATGGGCAGGGCGCGGTGTACGTGTGAATTCGGTGTCACCGGGCTACATCGCCTCCGAAATGACGCGCAAGGCAGTCACAACCTACACCGAGTGGGCGGCGGTGTGGCACGAGATGACACCCGTTGGTCATATGGGCGAACCGAGTGACGTGGCGCACGCGGTTTGGTATCTGGCATCGGACGCGGCCAAGTTTGCGATGGGAACCGATCTGGTTATCGACGGTGGTTATATGGCGTGGTGAAAAATATCTGTAAACGATCCTCTGGCTAAATTCTGAATCCTCAGCCCTCTTTCGCTGTGCAATGGTGAAAGAGGGTGCAATATACCTGCAAAAACAATTTTAGATAAACTCTATCCGCTGCTAACCACGTCATAAATGGAAAGTACAAAGCCTTTCTTCTCCGTCATAAGAATGATTTTTCTCCTACAAATGCCTGATTTTTGATGACTTTATGGAACTTTCTCCATCATTTCAGCGTACTATGGTTATGGGCAGCGCTGTATGCCCACCGAATATGCTCAATTTAAGGAGGCTTTTGTGAAGAAACTATTTGCTCTATTAGCAATAATGGTCGTCGCGATGGGGACTTTGTTTGCCCCGACGATGGCCGCCCCTACCGCTGATCTCAATAAACTAGCGGAATATTTTCCGGCGACCGCACCGATATTGGTCAGCTTCCGCACCGATGATGCTTATATCAAAGAAACCGATGATTTGATCGCCAAGGTTGCCGCCCAAATTCCGGGCATGACGCAGCCGGATACGATTGCTAGCCAATTTGATAAAGCCATTAAAGAGGTTATTGGTTCTGGCGATTTTAATTCCGAAGTACGCAGTTGGCTGGGTGATGAAGTCAGCATCGGCATTTACTCGTTTGAAGGCATGATGGGCCGTGGTGAATCCGACGGCAAGCCGCCACATTTCCTGGCAGCCATCGCGATTACCAATCAGAAAGCTGCTGAAGCCTTCTGGAAAACGGCTCTCGCCAAATCTCCAAGCGGGAACTATCAAACATCCACTGAAGGGGATTTTACCGTCTATACGCCCGGTGCCAGTTCGTCTGCCAGCGGCATCGTCGCCATTGGCAAAGATGTGATTTTCGTCGCGGGTTATAAAGAGGATGTGCCGTTTAAGGGGCAAGATAAGCCGCTGAGCGACAGCCCCACTTTCGCAGACAACATCAAACTGCTGCCGGAAGCCGATTACAACATCACTATTTACACTAATTTCGGTGATGTGTTCCAGCAGCTCATCGCGGCACAGGCTAATTCATCCAATACGGCAATGGCTACTCAGGCCGAGATGATGAAGAGTCTAGCGCCGCTGATGAAGAACTTCCCGCCAGAAATCTTGGGCTTCACCGTTCTGGATGAGCGCTCATTGACGGTTGATATTGTGGTGCCTTACGGCAATTTGATGAAAGATTTCGAAGCGGCTGGTTTCAGTATGGCTATGCCTGACCCTGTTGATCCGGCGTTTGCAGCCAATATCCTATCCGGTTCGCCAGTGGTTTTCCACAGTACGAATTTGGGTGCGACCCTCGCAGCGGCGCTGAAAAACTTCCAAATCGAAGCGGGCATGATGTCCTCGACAACCGGTATGTCGTCTACCGAGATGCAAGATACGCTCAACAAAATCACCTTCGCTATTCAAGGCCTTACGGGCAAAGATCTGCAAAAAGATATTCTGCCCGCCATGAAAGGCAACTATGCCCTTTATCTGGCGTTGAGTCCGGCGCTGAGTGATGTATCCACTGAAGCAGACCTGACCAAACAACTGCCAGTAGACTTCGGTTTCTTGACCGAGATGAGTGATCCGAGCATTAGCAAAGCCATCATGGACGCAGCCAAGACAGCACTGGCTAAATCCAAGGACGTTAAGATCACTACCGAAAAGATTGGTGGTGCAGATGCCGTGGTGATTACCGGTACAAGCGCGGGAATGCCCTTCCCGGTTGAGTTGGTTCTGACAGGCAACGATAAGCTGTTCTTCTTTGGTACACGCCGCGCCGCCCAAGCTGCCTTGACAGGCAGCGGTGGATTGGACAAAGATGCGTCATTCAAGGAAGCAGCGGGTTATCTAGTTCCATCACCCACCGTTATCGCTTATCTGGCGAGCGAAGGCCTGAAGCCGCTGACCAAGGTTATCGGCCTCGGCGGTAACGAGCGTGATAGTCAACAGTTTGCAACTTTCCTCAAGCTCTTGAGCAGCGCCAGTATCAGCAGCACGACCAAAGACAATGCTGGTTATGCACGTCTGGTATGGACACTGCCTCAGTAAGTTCCGACGATTGCGATTGGGGAGCGTATTGCTACGCCCCCCACATTAACGCCAAATTATCGATCTCACAAATTTCTCACTTCCGATTGAATCATCGCGTTACAATCTTGAAACATAGTTGGACTTAGGACTAAATTCCTATGCGCTCGTATTCAGACCACGCTATGATATACGGAGTCCATGAATGTAAAAGATCAACCGATGCGGTTCAGGGGGTGCTGAGTGAGCGACCATATTTGCCCACGATGCCAGTTTGTAAACGCGAAACAATCACCTGTGTGTATTGAGTGTGGTCAACTGCTTACTGATGATTTGGATGCAACACGTCCACTCACTTCGCCCAACACCCGAAATCGTATCCATACCTTAGTTTTCCAAATTGGTGACGACCAACTTTCAATTTCCTTGAAAATGGCCGAACGCCTCATATTGGGTCGCCAAGCCAACCATATGGCGGATCGGCCTGATCTTGATTTGGGACGCTTTAAGGCCGCTGAACATGGCATCTCTCGTATCCACGCCACCCTGGAATGTAATGAGGCCGGTGTATACCTGATGGATTTGGGAAGTCGCAACGGCACTTACGTCAACGGACAGACACTCGCTGCTTTTAGCCCCTGCTACTTAAACCACGGTGATGTGCTGCGCTTCGGCAAGCTAACCGTGACCTTAGCATTGATCATCGAAGAAAACGGCGACAATCGTTATGCGACATCTACACATGCCCGTTCTAAGACTGGCAAGTTGGAAGAAAGCATTCGCCTGCTGCGCGTGTAGGCGCGGTTTCATTTAAATACGCTACAAAAAAATCTCTGCCGCTGTGACAGAGATTTTTTATTTCTAGAGTTAGAAAGCATTTGAAAAGATTGATTCATTCGATACAGGGCGGGTCAGAGACCACGCCCCTACGGGAAATCACGTTCAAATTTCGAGTGTAAACATCAATTAATATGAGTTTTAAAAAGGCTTCTTACCGTCACAGGCTGAATCGCGGAAGAGAATAAAGCAGACTTTAAGGGACGGGTTGAACGATAAGCCGACGGTAACGCAGAAGGATGACTACGATCACCACCAGAAAAATAATTGCCGCACATGACATGGCCATCAAAATTGCACCTGTTGTGTTACCCCGTACCCAGCAGGCACTCTGACGCGCAATCGGAACAACGGCGTTACGCAGACGTTGGGTTATCGAGCCATTTGAAGTGACGAAGGAGCCGCCGTCCGAAATGGTTTGCCCCCAATCGCGATTCACCGAAGCCACTTTGAAATAATAAGTTTGCCCCGGCATAAGATCAGGCAGTACCAATTTATGGGCGGTGGAATAACCGGGTTCCGGCGTGCCAGCATCGATGATATGGTCGGATTGAGTGCCATACCAAATTTGCCCCTTCGAATCGACATCGGTGTCCCACTCAATCGTCGCGCTCACATCGTCGCTGGTCGCATGTAAGTGGCTAATCTTTGGCCCATTTACCGACCCAACGGTTTTCAATCGGTTAGTTGGTAAGGGAGGGTCAGGAATATTCGAGCCATCGAGAATGATGCTCGAAACCGGCGTAGCAGGCTGAACACCCATATCAGAAAATATATTGTAGGTGATCTGGGCGATATAAGGGTCGGGAGGCACAATACCAGTTTCTTGTGTACCCAATCCCTGCGCCCAATGAATGGTTCCGCTGGCAAATACAATCGCACCACCGGATGTGACATAACGTGTAGTGGTTACGAC
>JACDGI010000654.1 GCA_013821665.1 Anaerolineae bacterium | reverse complement strand
CAGTCGGGTCGTTCACTGATCTACCCTCGGCGTGAAGCCAAAGCCTATGGTACAGGTGTCAACATCGAAGGCGTATTCAACGCAGGTGATACAGCCGTTCTCCTTGATGATCTCGCCACCACTGGCGAAACCAAAATTGAAGCTATTGATCGCCTCAAAGCCGCTGATCTGGCCGTCAAGGACATTGTGGTGGTCATCGACCGTGAACAGGGTGCAGCCGACATGTTGGGCAAAGCGGGTTATAATTTCTACTCGCTGGTAACTCTTAATCAACTGCTACCCATCTGGGAGCAGCAGGGCTTCCTTTCTGCCGACCATCACGCCGAGATCAAACGTTATCTGGCAGCAGATCATGTATGACGGGCTGTATAAGCATTTTTTCTCGCGTGTAGATGCCGAGCAAATTCACCAGCTTTCCATCAGCTTATTAGCGGGCGCGGGGCAGTTTGCTCCTGCCCGTTCTTTATTGGCAACTACCTTTTCGGCGCATCCCACTTTCCCGCCGATTAATCTATGGGGCAAGACCTTTGCTCATCCCCTCGGATTAGCAGGCGGCTTTGATAAAGACGCTCGATGTTTGCCCGCTTTAGAATCGCTTGGTTTCAGTTTCATCGAGGTTGGCACAGTCACGCCGCAGCCTCAGCCGGGAAATCTTACGCCGCGTCTTTTCCGCCTAGGTGAAGATTCTGCCCTTATCAACCGCATGGGCTTTCCCAGTGCTGGTATGACTACACTCGCACAGCGCCTAACGAATCGTGCCAATATCAATATCCTGCTGTTAATTAGTCTCGGTAAAAATAAAGCCACCGCCTTGATGGAGGCCGTTCAGGATTACACCGCTGTACTCAATGCACTTTACCCCTTCGGTGATGGTTTTGTCGTCAACATCAGTTCACCCAATACGCCGGATCTTCGCAAACTTCAAACCCGTGAATATTTGTCCGACTTGCTCAGCCAACTCACCCAAACCATACGTACTCTCGCCCATGACCAATCACCTAAACCTCTGCTCATCAAAATCGCGCCGGATTTGGAATGGGCAGAAATTGATGACATTCTTGACCTCGCGCTGCAATTCGGTATCGCAGGCATCGTCGCCACCAACACTACTTTGCAACGTTCTAACCTGAAAAGTATCTATCAAACCGAAACAGGTGGTCTCAGCGGACAGCCCTTGCGTCAGCGCTCAACCGAAATCATCCGCTATATCCATCAGCACACAGAGAAAAAGTTGGTCATCATCGGTGTTGGTGGCATCTTTACAGGCGAAGATGTGTGGGAAAAACTCAGTGCGGGTGCAGCTTTAGTGCAGGTTTACACAGGCTTCATCTACAAAGGGCCAGCTTTTGTCAAACAAGCCCTAAATGAACTCGAAACGCGGATGCGTCAATCGGGCATCACTCGTTACGAAGACATCATCGGTATCAAATAAGATTGTCTTCGTCTGGCACAGTCGATGGTGCACTGCTCGCTCCATAACCCAGCGTCGATTGAGAACCGCAGTAATTTCCCCAACGTAAGCAAGTTTTGATCGGTAAATTTTGGAGATACGCCGCTAGAAATCCGGCATTAAACGAATCGCCAGCACCTGTCGTATCCAACGGAGAAACTTCAAATGCACCTGAATGAAAGCCCATCGTCCCAAAGTGCGCTATCGCGCCTTGCGACCCATTCTTGACTACCACACCGGTTGTGTATTGGGAGAGCCTCGCCAGCGCCGCACTGAGTTCGCTTTCTCCAGTGATGCGTTGAGCCTCCACCGCATTTGGCATAAAAATATCCACCTGTGACAAAATGGCTTGCACCAAAGGTAATTCCAACGTTTCTTCTCGGTGTTGGCAGTCCATCGAAACGCGAATCCCTTTAGCTTTACAGGCTTTGAGCAGTTCTGGCACCTCTTCGTGAACAGTCAAACTAGGGAAGTGCAGATGTTTGAAGTTGGCTTTTTCCAGTGCCGTTTTGACCAGCGCAATAATGTCCGGTGGCTTTTGCGCGTAGGTGATAAAAGCCCGATCAGTTGGATAGGAAAGCGCCACCGTCACCCGTTCTAAAGGTGTATCCAACTCCTGCACCAGACTCGTATCCAAATTTTCTTGTTGGATATAACTCTTCACATATTGGCTGAAGAAATCCGTACCGAGGACACCCACCCAGCCCACATTCACACCCAATCGCCGTAACCCTGTCGCTGTGTTGAGCGCCCCCCCACCCGGAACCACCTTCACGCCATCGCTGTAAATTTCTGCTCCCAACTTGGGGAAATCCCGCATCTGCGTAAAGATGACATCACAGAAGTAATGCCCCGGTATCACAATATCAAAATCAAGACTCATATTACGCTTTTATGTTTGGTTTACCGGTTTGTGTGGTTGGTCTACATCTAGCATGAGATGTATTTTTTGTAGGGGCGCAACATGTTGCGCCCTGTTATTTATTAATTCCAAACACCGACGTTCTCACGGTGTGCCACTAAGAACTCATCGACCAACTTCACTGCCAGCGGATACGATCCAATTAACGGATGAGTCGCCAATGCTTCAACCGCCAACGACTTCGAACGCTTGAGAATGGCTTGTGCAGCTAACCGTTCATAACGCTTGACTGTCCGCACCAATACATATTGGTCTTCCGGTATTTCGCCTATTGGAATCGGCTCTATTCCGCTGGCATCCACCTTGCAGTTCACCTCGACAATATCGTCATCAGCTAATCCTGCAATGGTGCCGTTGTTTGGAACATTCAGCCCCGTGTAATGGATGGTATTCTGGGCAATCGCCTCGACGCATCCCAGTGCTACACTCGCGTAACCTTCATCGTCACCTTCGACAGGCTCCGCCTTTTTGCGATCTTCGCCGCCGCGCGCATGTGCCATGTATGTCGCGCCACGTCGCCCCATCACCTCGTGATAAGGCGCCAATGCTTCCGCCGGATGATGTGCTGGGTTAATCTCTTCTAAACGGTCAAGCATTTCACCTGTGAGACGTACCACTTCTTCGCCGCGTGTTTCCGATTTTGCCAGCAGTGCCTTCAATGCCTCATCACGGTGATAAAAGTAATGGAGATATTCATTCAAGAACATCCCTTGCTGTTGGATGATAATCGGGTGGAACATCGACATATGCGTGCTCGCGATAAACTTCGGATCAGCCAACAGAGACGGCAGCACTTCCTCACCATTACCATTTTCATCGACATCAACCTTCACGCTGCGCGTCCATGATAGATGGTTTAACCCGAACACCTCGTGCCGGATACGTGCGTTCGGGATACCGAGGAAGCGGCTGGCGGCATGTTGAGCGCCGTTTGCACTATCGCAAATGCCTACGATGCGTTCGATGCCTGCATCATGCAAGCCTTGCGCCACTAACCCCGCCGGATTGGTAAAGTTGTAAATCCATGCCTTCGGCGCGAGTTTCGCTGCCATTTCGCAGTAAGCCAAAATACTTGGCAAACTCCGCATCGCCATCGCGAACCCACCCGCACCCGTTGTTTCCTGCCCTAAAATGCCATGATTGAACGCGATCCGTTCATCCAGTACGCGCCCTTGCTCATTGCCGGGGCGAATAGTGGTGATAATGTGGTCTGCGCCTCTAATCGATTCCTCAGCATTGGTACTCAGGATGACCTTAAAGGTCGCGCCTTGATCTTTTGCCATCTGCACAGACAAATTGCCTAGCAATTGCAGCTTATGTTCATCAATATCCATCAACCACAGTTCATCTAATCCCAATCGTTGCGCCCGCTTCACCAGTGCTGGAATAAAACGCGGTGTGCGAACACTCGCGCCACCGATAACCGTCAACTTCATATCAATCCTCCACATGTGAATCACAATCAAGATAACTATAGATCAACCTGTTCATGAACGCGATATTGGATATATCCAACGAGCGGTGACAAAATTTTGCGATTTGCAGCTTGTATGCTAAGGTCAATGGCTGCGAATCAAATGATTAGGAGGACACAACAATGAAATATGCATTGCGTTTGATGTTGCTGGCGCTGTTCTTAGCGCTTGCAGCACCTGTTTTGGCACAGGATGCCACCAGTGCCACTGCCGCCTTCTTGGAAAACGAGCCCCAAACACTCGACCCACAGGCTGCTCAACAGGCCGACGAATTCCAAGTTTTATATAATGTTTGCGAAGGTTTGCTGGGATATGATGCCGCTACTCTCGCTCCTGCTCCCGGCATTGCCGAATCATGGAAGATTTCGGAAGACGGTCTCACCTATACTTTTACCCTGCGTAAGGGTGTCAAGTTCTCCAATGGTCGTGATCTGACCGCTGATGATGTGGTCTATTCCCTCAACCGTTTGGGCAATCCAACCACCGGCACATCCTATACCTCATTGCTCCTGAACAATGTTGTGGGTTTCGCCGAAATGCGTGCTAAAGACAGTACTGTGACCTCCTTGAGTGGTGTCAAGGCTGTTGACGCAGGTACAGTTGAGATTACTCTGAAGGCTCCGACCGCTTCCTTCTTGAACCAGCTCGCGCTGCCCGGTGGCATGATTGTCGCCAAGGAAGCTGCCGAAGCGGAAGGTTTCAACGAAAAGCCAGTTTGCACCGGCCCCTATAC
>JACDGI010000042.1 GCA_013821665.1 Anaerolineae bacterium | reverse complement strand
ATTGAGTACAGGACATGTCGATTTAGAGTCCCGTTCACGGGGCTTTATTCATCTAGCCAGCGGGTTTATCCGCTGGCGATTGGCAACTCGAATCCAATTTTCACCCCACAAACCCTTTTCCAACCATCTCCCAACCACCTTAACATCCCTGCTCCCCTAATTGGGTTAGCAACTTCCCTCCCAAAGAGTTACCAAAATGTAACCCATTCGTCCTCGTTTTCCCTTAAAATAATCCTATAGTTGTGTCACCGTACCTTGGAGCCTCTATGTTAAACTCTTCTTCGCATTTCTCCTCTTTCTCTGCGTCTCTGCGGTTCAATTGCATTAGGTTTTGCACTTTCGGCGGCTTCCTCCCCTACATCCACCACAGCAGCACTGCCAATTGTGCAGTGGCGGCATTCTCCCTCACATCCGCTGCACTGGCGGCATCAGCCGAGCCAACCGCCGCACAAAAATGCCAATTCGGCGGATCGCTCCCTCACACCCGCCTGCCATTTCGGCGGAAGTATTGCAAATTCTGCACAAACTGCAATTTTCGCCGCAATCTCTGCTGTTAAATGATTTGTATTGGTTCGAACCATTCTTGGCGGTTTAGGGGTCTTGGCGGTTAAAATGGACTCCACTTTGATTTCTTTATTTGGATAATCACCATGCCCACCTTTAATCCGGTTACACCCGAACTCATCACCCAACTCACCGACATCCTCGGAGCAGCCTCGGTCAGCACCGCCCGCGCCGATATTGACCTGCACGCCAAAGACCAATCCCAGCACCACGCTGTGCCACCCGAAATCGTCATCTGGCCGACCGCCGCCCAGCAGGTCGCGGATGTCCTCAAACTTGCCAACGAACAGCATGTTCCCGTCACCCCTTGGGGCGTTGGCACAGGCTTAGAAGGTAACTCCATTCCGGTTCATGGCGGCATCCTCATGTCCTTCGAACGCATGACCAACATCGTCGCCGTTCATGCCGATGACTTCCAAGTAACCGTCCAACCCGGCATCGGACACAAAGACCTCAACGCCCAACTCGCCCGTTATGGTCTGTTTTTCGCCCCTGACCCCGGTGCCAACGCTACCGTCGGTGGAATGCTCGCCAACAATGCCGCCGGTATTCGCACGGTCAAATATGGTGCCAGCAAAGATAACGTCCTCAAAATGCAGGTCGCCCTTGCTGATGGTCGCCTCATCCACGTTGGATCGCGTTCGGTCAAGCAGTCGGCAGGTTATGACCTGCTACATCTCTTCGTCGGTAGTGAAGGCACGCTGGGAGTCATCACCGAAGCCACCCTCAAACTCGTGCCTATTCCCCAATTTATGAGCGCCGCGATTGCTGCCTTCCCGTCGATTGCTTCCGCCGTCGAAACCGTCGTTGCAGTGCGTGGCAGTGGCCTCGATCCGGCTGCCCTCGAACTCATTGATGCCACTCACACCAAAATGCTCCGCGAAGCTGAAGGTGTTGATCTCACCGATCACCCCACCCTCTTTATGGAGTTTCATGCTGCCCAAGAAGCCAGCCTCGAAGCGGGTCTGGAAATGGTCAAAGAAATTTGTGAGGAATTAGGTGCTATCAGCTTCCGTTCAACCACTGATCCGGCTGAGCGTAAAAAACTCTGGCACGCCCGTCACGCCAGCTACGAAATTATGGTACGCTCGCACCCCGATAAATCCTTCTTTATCAATGATGTGGCCGTACCCATCAGCGCCTATCCTGAACTCATCGCCTATGTCGAGCAGCTCCGCGACGAGCGCCACATCACCTGCTATATGATTGGTCACGCCGGTGATGGCAATATTCATGTCGAGTTTCCGTTTAATGGGGATGCGGAATACAAAAACGCGATGGAAACCAATGGCCTCGTCGTCCTCAAAGCCCTTGAACTCGGCGGAACCGCCACCGGCGAACATGGGGTCGGCATCGGTAAGGCCAAGTATATGCCTGCCGAACATGGCGCTGGCCTTGATGTCATGTTCTCCATCAAGCAAACCCTTGACCCCAATGGCATCCTCAACCCCGGCAAAATTTTTATCGAATCCACCACCTAACCATCGCCTCTGGGTTTGCCAATATGTAGGGGTTTGCCGCTGGCAAGCCCCTCATCTAAATCTCTGGATTTTCCTTGACCAACTTCTTCAACGCCAACCTGCGCCACGCCTTACGAAATAAATCACGCACTTCATCCTCATTAACGTGACTCATCCGCACCAGCACATAATCAAACGGCACATAATGGTCAGTAATAAAATACTTATCCGGCTCCAGTTGTACCAATAGGTCACGCTCAACAATCGCTGATTTCATAATCAAAATATCGCCGTCACCCAGCACGCCCATAAACTTCTTGCCGATGGTGAAAGATGGACTGCCATGTGTTATGCCCTCCGTCACACCCGGTAATGCCAACGCAATTTTCTTCACGGTATCAAAACTAACCCCAACTTCACTCATGTTACCCTCACAACATGAACATTTATTCTAGTCACAGTATAACAAAAAAGGGTGGAACTGCTACCAGTCTGCCCTTCTTATAACTTAAAACCTATGGCTGTGTACGGGTTTGCCGCTGGCAAATCCCTACTCGATATGATGCCCGTTATGGTTGCCGTTGGTCACAGGCATAGCCGCCATCCGGTTGATTTCCATCGCCCGCACGGTCGCGCTCAGTTCCTTGTGCCGAGCCGCTACCAAAGCATTCACCAACCGCGTCTGCATGGTCAGGGCTTCGGTCAACGAGTCCATCTTGCGATGCAAATCCGCGATTTCAACTTCGCTTTTCAAATTCACTTGGTAATCATTCTGTGCAACCGCCCGATCTTTCATCGACTGTCGATTTTGAGCCATCAAAATCAACGGTGTTGAAAATGCCGCATACGTGCTGAGCGTGAGGTTGAGCAGAATGAAGGGGTAAGGGTCAAAAGCACCAGGTCCTTCGTTCGCGTTGAACGCGATCCATACCGCCATAATGAGTGCAAAAATAATGATGAACTTCCAACTGCCTTGGAAGGTCGCCATCCAATCCGAAACGCGCTCCCCAAACGAGGCGTGCTCATCAATCTCCTCGTACACATCGTCGGTAACGATGCGTGGACGCAGGTCATTAATCAGCCGTTGCGCTTCCGGGCCAAGTAAACTCTTGAGTTCTTCAATTTCTTCAATGAGATCTTGAACATGCTCATCCGAATCATCCAGCGGGGTTGCGCCAATACGATTCAGCAAAAGATCATTGTACATAATGTCCTCCTACACACGCGATAGATGTAAACGCGAGTGAATACTCGGTGTTTACCCACCAAACCAATATGAGATTGTAAGTTTGGAACTGGTCACGCTTACCCCACGAAGATGTGGGACGGCGATAACGCTTGTGGCGCTATCCCCGGTGACACTTGTGTGTAGAGGGGGATCGCTACCCTTGGGCGCTATCGCCGCTAGCTAAGTGCGGCTGTTCCTTGTGACTACTACTGCCCTCGGTCATTTGATCCTTCTATACGAACATTGACAGATTTGTTGGGAGTAAAGTACCCCTCCAACATTTAGATCATACGCCGTATTTGATTTTTGTAAACCCCTCAAACCACAATGGTCTTAGATTTGACAAAAATTTCACACAGTGTCTATACAAAAACATAAAGGCAGGTCATCTTGTACCTGCCTTTATATGAGGCGACGGCCGGATTTGAACCGGCGATCAGGCTTTTGCAGAGCCTTGCCTTACCACTTGGCCACGTCGCCATGAGGGCAAAATTATACCTGCTGCTTACCCTGCAATCAACCCTGAACCTCCCCTTTTGGTCTTAGTGTTCTTTGCACACATTCGAGAAATCGTCGTGTTGAATTGAATTTGTCTTGTAACTTGCCACTTGTCACTTAAAACTTCCTTTCCTCTAGCGCACAAAACTAAAAACAGCCATAATATCGACTATGACTAACGATGAACAAAATCTCACCCCAAACACGGACTCGCCATCTTCTGACTTTGACCAGAGTGATGACGATTTACGCTATGCGCCGCCTGTCGAAGCGCCCATCGTTCCTGCTGTAGAAGAAGTAGCCGACTCTTCCACAGTTGATGAAGTGCAAGCAATCGACGAGCCGTCCACATTTCCCGCAGCGGAAACCGATGTTGAAACGGAATATGCGCCTGTATCTCAGGAACCATCAGTCGAAGTCGCCGAAGACTCGCTTCCAGTCAATGTGACGGATGGCTTGGATATTGAAGCGGCTCTGGCTGCCGTATCCACGCTCAGTGATGTCATGGCCGAGCAGGAAGCTGCCGAGCAAGCGCGTGTCGCCCGCATTGAAGCTGAAGCGCAAGCCAAAGCCGAGCGTCAAGCACGCATGGATAATCCGGAGCGTTTCTTCTCCGTTCCACCCTTAATGACACTAAAGCGCGGCCAACTGGTCTCTGTCATTCCCGCCGTCTGGCTAATTGGACTTGGCGCGTGGCTGACTTTTAGCCTCACAACTACGCGTACCACACCGGATTCATCTTTACTCACACTCGTGATTGCACTTGGCTTGGGCCTTACGTTGCTGGCCCGTTGGATAGCTTCCCGACGGTGGGCGCGCGGCTCACTCTTTTTTGGTCTCGTATGTCTTTTGTTCGGTGGATTGTTCTTTTATATCAACCAACCGAATGCCTACGGGTTTGCCAGCGTGTGGCCGCTTTTCGTCGTAGCTTTCGGTCTTGCGATGTTATTGACTCGCTTCCTCGCCGTTCCCGCTGAGAAACGCTTATCATTTCCCGCCATGATTCTGATCATCGCTGGGCTGGCTGGTGCGGTTATCACAATGGGGTTGTTGCCCACCAATATCACCGTCGTCGCCGCTTCCCTTTGGCCTGTCGCGCTGGTGATTATCGTCTTGGTCTGGTTGTCGCCGTTGGTATTCAGGCAGCGTCAGTAGTGCGTATCGCGATTGATGCCAGTCGCTGTACCGTTCCGCGCGTCACTGGCACAGAAAACTACGCCATCCAACTCATACGCGCACTGATCCGTCTCAACACCGTTCATCAAATCACGCTTTACTTCCGTGACCAACCGCGCCCCGATCTATTTCCCGCCTCGCCCATAGTCGAACAGCGTGTGATTCCTTTCAAACGCGTCTGGACACATATCCGTTTCGCAGCCGCACTCTGGCAGGATAAGCCGGATGTGACCTTTGTTCCCGCCCATACCTTACCGTTTATTTTTCTCGGTCGTGCTATCGCCACCGTCCATGATCTGGGCTTCAAGTATTTCCCGCAAGCACATCCCGCATCCCAACGACTGTATCTCGATTGGACGACTCGCTACAGCGCCACTCGCGCTAAGCTAATTTTAGCTGACAGCCAAGCGACTGCCGATGATCTTCACACCTTTTACGGCACCTCGTCCTCTAAAATTCGTGTGGTTTACCCCGGTGTGGATAAACCTATTGTTGGAGATGTTGAAGAGGTTCGCCGCAAATACAATCTACCTGAACGCTATTTTTTATTCATCGGTACCCTGCAACCCCGCAAGAATATCAGTCGCCTTGTGCAAGCCTATGCCCTATGGCGCAAGCAGCATCCGAACGATAACACAGCGCTGGTACTAGCAGGTGGAAAAGGCTGGCTCTATGATCCCGATTGGACAGACAACGTTGAAGGTATCCATATAACAGGCTATATTGATGAGATTGATAAAGGCGCGCTCTATGCAGGAGCCTTAGCGCTGGTATTTCCTTCACTCTATGAAGGATTTGGTTTTCCGGTTTTAGAAGCCATGTCCTGCGGAACACCCGTTATCGCCAGCAGCACATCCAGCCTACCGGAGCTGGTAGGCGAAGCTGGACTGTTGGTTGATCCATTGAATGTCGAAGCCATTGCTGCGGCCATGAGCAAACTTTCGAGTGACCAACCTCTGCGCCAATCTTATCACCGGCGAGGTTATAAGCAGGCCGCAAAATTCACATGGGAAACGTCTGCTGCCCAACTACTCAACGCATTTGAGACACTATGACCGAATCAACGACACCCAAAACCTATTCTATCCGCCAAGCCCAACCCAACGAAGCCAGTTTGCTTACCGAACTCAACTGGCGCTCCAAAGCTTATTGGGGTTATGACGATGACTTCATGAACTTGGTGCGCGACGAAATGATCACAACAGCCGAGGATATTATCAACGAACACGTTTACATCCTCGAAAACAGTGACCATCGCATCATGGGGTTTTACGAACTCAAGACACTCGACAATCACCTCCATTTGGATGCTTTATTCATCGATCCTTCTGTTATTGGACTCGGCTATGGTCGTGCCTTATTTAACCACGCTGCTAGTCTTGCTGTGGAACTCGGCTTTAACCAATTCACTTTAGAAGCCGATCCCAACGCTGAAGCCTTCTATCTCAAATTAGGCGCTCGGCGGGTTGGTGAACGCGAGTCACGCATCAAGGGCCGATTCTTACCACAGATGTTGTATTCAATTCCTGCATTCGATATTGATAACTAATCACCCATGCCTAATCGTTATCTCATCGTCCAACTCGCGGATATTGGCGACCTGATTGTCTCAACACCTGCGCTCGCAGCACTCCGTGAAGCCAAACCCGATGCCTATATCACTTTGCTTACCACTGCTCACAGTGCGCCAGTCATTGCTGGTACAAATCTGGTTGATGAGATCATCACTTTTGACAAAAAGCAGTTCAACGGTTCAAAGGCTTTCTTCCAACCGGCTAACCTGCGCCGTGTGTTCAGCCTTCGAAATGGTCACTATGATACGGTCGTTTTCTTCCACCATTTCACGCTCAAACTCGGCACGCCAAAATTCGCCTTAATCGCTCTCGCTTCCGGCGCGAAACAGGTCATTGGTCTCGATAATGGCAATGGTTGGTTCCTCACCCATCGACTTCCGGACGAAGGTTTCGGTGCCAAACACCAAGCCCAATATTGGCTCGACTTAGTTGCTCTGCTCGGTGCTTCGCCAAATCCTCGACCTGCTGTCGTCACGGTTCAAGATGCAAACAAATTTCTTTCCGCTGTCGAACTCAATACGCAGCATCCGGCACTCAGCACTGTGATCATCCATCCCGGCAGCGGTGGATACAGTCTTGCCCGACGTTGGGATACCTTGAAATTCGCTGCTCTCGCGGACGCATTACACCAGAACTACAACGCTCAAATCATTCTCGTCGGTGGCTCAGATGATGGTGGCGACGCTGTCAAAGCCGCTATGAAAACGACCCCACTGGATCTCACCGGTAAAACCTCTCTGGCTGAACTAGCAGGTGTTATCCAAGCCGCTGACCTTTACATCGGCGCGGATAGCGGGGTCATGCACATTGCCGAAGCTGTTGGCACACCCATCATCGCTATCTTCGGCCCTAGCAACGCTGATGCGTGGAGTCCTTGGACACCTGCTGGTAAATCAATCGTCGTCCGCAGCGCACCGGAATGCAGCCCCTGTAGTTATGTCGGGCATACCATTGGCCTGCGCGAAGGTTGTGCAGCCCGAACCTGTATGCGAATGGTGACGGTCAACCACGTACTTACGGCTATCGAACAAATCCTAAATGACAATTTCGTTGGCTCACGTCAATTTGTTCCTACTTTAACACCGCAATCAAAATCATTACCGATAGTCGAAATCAAGAAACCCAACCCTACTATCCGTGTTTTGGGCTTACCTGTCGATGCTATCACCTACCCGCAATGGCTGGAGCTGATTGGGCGCTGGATCGCCTCCAACCGCATTCATCATGTCTGCACTATCAATCCAGAATTCATTATGATCGCCCGCCGCGACATCAATTTCCACAACATTCTATCCCGTGCTGATCTATGTGTACCGGATGGTGTTGGATTACTATGGGCAGCGCGTCATCTCGGCAAACCCTTACCAGAACGTGTCACCGGTTCGGATGGCGTTCCTAAAATTGCTGCTCACGCCGCTCAAATGGGTTGGAAACTTTATTTTCTTGGCGCTGCCCCCAGTGTCGCGGATAAAGCCGCTGAGATTCTACGCCAGCAGCATCCTACCCTTCAAATCGTCGGCATCTACAGTGGCAGTCCCGCACCCAATCAAGAAGATGCGATTGTCGAAAAGGTCAACGCGGCTGGTGCGGATATTCTGTTTGTGGCCTATGGCGCACCCGAACAAGATAAGTGGATTGCCC
Organism: Anaerolineae bacterium; assembly: GCA_013821665.1. GTDB lineage: Bacteria > Chloroflexota > Anaerolineae > Aggregatilineales > Phototrophicaceae > CFX2. The sequence continues at coordinate 13,336 of JACDGI010000042.1, read as the reverse complement.
GTAATCTACCTCGTTTACAAGTGAAAATAGCGATGGGTGTGGGCGGCTCCTTTGATTTCATCGCGGGAGTTATTCCACGCGCCCCTCTCTGGATGCGTCGTTACGGGATAGAATGGTTATATCGGCTTTACTTGCAACCGTGGCGCATCCGCCGCATGTTACGTCTACCGCGTTTTGTGCTGGCGGTGTTGCTCAAAGGTGAACATGGCTAACCTCAAACATTGGATACCTCAACTCGCCAATCAACGCATTCTCGTGGTTGGCGATCTCATCCTTGATGAATATCTCACTGGCAAAACCACTCGCCTCAGTCGTGAAGCACCCATTCCTGTGTTGGAATTTGAATCACGCCAGCTTATTCCCGGTGGCGCGGCCAATCCTGCGGCCAATATTGTCGCCCTCGGCAGCACGGCTATCCAAATTGGGATTATTGGCTCGGATACCAATGCCACCAATATTCGGCAGGTACTGCAAGCACGCGGTATCGAAACTGATAATCTGATTACCGACTCAACACGGCCAACCACGGTCAAAACGCGCATTATGGCGCATATGGGTTTGCGTTTCCCGCAGCAGGTCGCCCGCTTGGACACCCTCTCGCGTGAGCCGATTAATCCGGTTGTCGAGCGCAATGTCCGCGCCGCTATTGATGAACAAATCCCGCTGGTCAAAGCTGTTTTATTATCCGATTATGACACCGGTTTACTCACGCCGACTCTCGTTTCGACCATCCGTAAATTGGCAGCTAAAACACATATCTTGTTGACCGCCGACGCTCAGGGCAAATTGGAGAAATATAAAGGCTTTGGAGTCGTCAAATGTAACGCTGATGAAGCCGCTGATTATCTGCGCCGACATCTGGAGTCGAATAAGGATTTCGCGCAGGCCGCGCAGGAGTTATGCCAGTCTTTACAATTAACGCATGGCATGGTGATTACACGCGGTGCAGATGGTGCGACTGTCTGCGAGGCATCCGGCGCGGTCACACACTGTCCCGCTCCCGCTGTCACCGATGTTTATGACACGGTTGGCGCGGGCGATACCACGATTGCCGTACTCACACTGGCAGTTGCAGCCGGAGCACCATTGGCTGAGTCGACAATTCTCGCCAATTACGCCAGCGGATTAGTCGTGCGTCGCGTCGGCAACTATACGCCTAGCCCCGATGAATTAGCGTGGGCCTTTGATACATGGGGCGGGAATTAACAACCTCACCTAATAGAACCTTTTAAGAACACATAGAGGGATTATGAGTGAGACCAGTTTCATTCTGTAACGAACAGCCAAGTAACTTACAATAATAAAGAAAACAGCATATCATTCCGGTACACTGTTTTTATTTCGCTAAGGTAGCCTAACGATGAAACAAGAGTATGACAATGAACAAATTCTAGCCGCGATGGTACGTTATTTATTTGAGACTGGTAAGACTGACAGTGCAAAAATGCTGCTTTCAACTCAACTAGAGGACTATTGGAAAGACGAAGAGACATATAACAACAGAGGGGATACGGTCAGCTTTTGGCATGTTCTCCTACGAGGCCCTTCGCTTTTTGTACCAGCAGTGAATCAAAGAATAGCTTTTGAAGATGAATACGGAAGGGTCACAGGACATGAGCATACGGAACTCTACAAAAATATTCGGGAAGCGTTTGATGCTGTCATACCATCTTTGGAAGTAGATTCCAGTATAGATGCCAAGCTTGAGCTAACCCCAGTCGATACAAACTGGAGAGCAATGATGATGGCGGAGATTGAAACAGACAAACCGACTAACCAAGGGGTGCCATTTGCAAAGAAAGAAAATGTAATTATCCACGAGGGGCAGAAATTTGCTTCACCGCCAGAGGTAGAAATAGCAAAAGCGTTAGACAAACTCGGCATAATGTATGCACCAAATTGTTTAGTTCGTGTCGGCCTACGAGGGATGCGGCGAGAAAACAAATATCCTGATTTCCTCATCAGCTACAGAGGTAAGTGGGGTATCTTGGAAGTCGATGGGCAAACCTATCACACAAACTCCAATGCAACACAAGATCACGAACGAAGTCGTGCCATCGAACAGCATGGTGTATCAAGTATTTCACACGGTTCACAGCAAAGGAGTGCATGAACGAGCCGGACAAAGTTGTACAGAAATTTCTAAGCATCCTTGAAACGAAGTAACAACCCTCTGTGCCGCGATTATTCAAAATCCCCCTAGTGCTTTCAACTTCGTTAGGGTTATCCTCCTCATAAATTATTGCTTTGCCACCTAAAGCAGCAATTAACCACCAATCACCCGCACGTCTTGAATGATAATGTCGTCAAAGCTCACCCAAAGCGGTTGTCCAACCGCACCCAATACCACGCCTGTATGTCCAGATTTAAAAGTGGAGTCTCTTGCTTCGGCAATAAATACGCCATTCACGGTAAAGCTCAGATAATCACCGAGGCAAATTGCCTCAATCGAATTGATGCCTTTATCCGGTTTCACGGCTCCGCTGGCTTGCCATTTTACCAACTCAGTCGGGTTTGATATACCCGGTTCGGCCTTCAAAATCGCGAATTGACTCGCACTCGAAATGACAAAGTAATAACCGTTGCCGTCATTATCGGCACGACACATGACACCAAAACCGTTGCCACTGCTGCCGCGCATTTGCTGTAACTTCGCCTTGATACTGGTATCGCTATATTCGGGTTGGTTAAGTGACCAAATATAACCGCGATCCGCCACGACTGATCCGGTTAAGGCTTCATCTGTTACCCCGAAAAAGGCCGCATCATCTGGTAGACGAAATGTATCCCAACTGCTTTGAGCCGTGTCAAAATGGTATTCAGCTTTAATGTCGCCGAATCCAATAAGCGGCGTGCGGACACTATCGACCAATCCACTACAGCCGCATAACAGCAGCACAAATATCAATAGGCTTCGGGAATACTTAAACATAAGGCTGCCTTTCAAAATCGATTAGCAGCCTCAGTATAATCGAATCACTTTGGTCACAAATGAGACCAACAGCTTGGTTCTTAGGATTTGACGACAACCGCCTGCAAATCGTTTGCCGCAGCCGTGGCCCAATCGTCAATCTTATCCCAGTCACGGAAATCGCCGTCAAAATTGCTCGGCCACGCATGACCATCGTAGCGTGCAGCCAGCGACCAGCGTTCGTCCCAATCAACCGCTTGTAAATCGAGCTTGCCCGCGAAAGCGGTACGGCTGCGAACGTTCAATTTCTTCAAAAGGTCCGGTACCATGTAAAAGTCCATCACATGGCTCATACCGTATTCTTCGAGTACACGGATACAATTGACCCACAAGTAAATCGGTTTGTCTCCCAATTGGGTGTCAAAGGCTTTTAAGAAGGCCTTGAACTCGGGCAACCACGTTCCAGCCTCAATTGCGCTGCCCAAAACAAACCCTTCGTATTCGTCAACGTGTGTTAAAGTCTTCACATCCGCCACTGTGACGTTATGTCCACGTTGCGTCAACACATTACCAATCCGCTGTGCCACTTCTGCTGTTGATCCATGCACAGTCGCATAGCCGACTAATACTTTCATTTTGTGCTCCAAACTCCTAATATCGTTCACAGTTTTAGTCTATGCTCGGCTGCAACAAATGAACAGTAATAGTCAGCACTTCCATTTCATGATAGAAAGCATATTCTCATTAATGGTCTCCCATGAGAATTCTTTCCTAGTCTGTTTCCTAGTTGCTGTGGATGTGTCTAAAGCGCTATAATGATTTCGAAGTCTAGGAAAATCACTGAATATTGTATGAAAGGTTCCCCAAACCTTATGATAGAAGTTATTATTGATAGCATCCGGGTCAGTCTCATGTCGCAACACCGGGTCGTTGTCTTAAAAGATGTCAGTAACGAACGTTACTTGCCCATTTGGATCGGCCCTTGTGAAGCAGAAGCCATTACGGTTAAGCTGCAAGATATGCCCACGCCTCGTCCATTGACTCACGATTTATTACGCTCGGTCATTCGTGAAATGGGCGGCAAGATTGCCCATATTTTGATCAGTGATTTGCGTCAAGAAGTTTACTATGCACGCATCGTTATTGAAGTGGCTGGCGATCAAATTGAAATCGATTCTCGTCCCAGTGATGCAATTGCGCTTGCTGTTCGCGCTGCGGTACCGGTATTCGTGAACGAATCAGTCATGGATAAGGCCGCCCGTGAACCTGACGAAGACATCGAAAAAGAATCGCCAAATGAGCCGGGTGAAGAAAAAGCCGACGAAAAGCGCCTGAGTGCCTTTGCTGATTTCGTTGATACACTTGATTTGGATGATCTCGACGACCGCGAAGAATAAATCGCATTTTCCCGGCCTGTGCCGGTCATAGCCTGTAAATAGAAGCGGTGCGCCTGTCTATACGAATACGCGCCGCTTTTCATCTCTATTGCCCGGATAAATATGAACGATCCAATCTCAAACTGGGGAAATCTACAAACGCCCTATAGTCAGGAAGCTGAAGAAGCGACGATTGGCGCGATTCTCGTCAATTCGGTTACTTACTTCGCCGTAGCTGCCTTCCTCAATGCGGAAGACTTTTTCATTCTGCGTCACCGTTATATCTGGGAATGCCTGACCCGTCTGCACGAGCGCGGCGAACCTATTGACTACTTGACGGTGGTTCAGGATCTCAAAGACAATGGACGGCTTGCCGAAATTGGCGGGCCAGCTTATCTCACCCAACTCATCAATACCACGCCCACCTCTGTTCATGCGGAAGTCTACGGCAAGCTGGTCGAGCGTGCCGCCACCCGTCGTCGATTAATGGCTGCTTCCGACGAAATTAAAGCCCTCGCGCTCAACGAAGAACTGACTGTCGAACAGGTCATTGCGGATGCTGAATCACGCCTCTTCAATGTGACGGAACGCAAGCTGAGCAAAGAACTGATCCCTATGCGGGAAGCAGTCAGCGATTACTTTGACCGTATCGAATACCTGATGGCGAACCGCAACGCGCCTTTAGGGGTTCCGTCCGGTTTCAAAGATTTGGATAAACTGCTCGGCGGCTTCCAAAAATCCGACCTCATCATCTTCGCAGGTCGTCCTGGAATGGGAAAAACTTCCTTCATGCTCTCGGCTGCTTTGAACATGGCGCGATTGGGTCAGCGCATTGCCATTTTCAGCATGGAAATGGGCGTGGAGCAAATCGTACAACGTCTAATCTCGATGGAATCGGCCATTAACAGCCAAAGTTTGAGGCTCGGACAGCTTAATCAACAAGAATGGGCGCGTTTCGTTCATGCCGCAGGTAATCTCAGCAAATTCCCCATCTACATTGATGACAGTGCCGCTCTCAATCCACTCGAACTGCGGACCAAGTGCTTGCGAATGCAGCGCGAACACGGCCTTGATCTGATTGTCGTGGATTACCTGCAACTCATGAATGCGGGTGGCACTTACGAAAACAACCGCGTGCAAGAAGTCAGCTATATCAGCCGTAACATGAAAGAGCTGGCGCGTGAATTCAATGTGCCAATTCTCTCGGCTGCACAGCTTTCGCGTGCTGTCGAACAGCGCCAAGATAAGCGTCCACAGCTTTCGGATTTGAGAGAAAGCGGTAGCTTGGAGCAGGACTCAGATATTGTTATGTTCCTGTATCGTGACGAGATGTACAATGAAGCCACTGAGTTCCCCAATCAGGCCGACATCATCATTTCGAAGCATCGTAACGGCCCAACAGGAACAATTTCGTTGTACTTTGAAAAAACATTGACGAAGTTTATGAACGCGGCAGAACGCAGCGTGGATTTGAGCCATATTTGATGAAGAAATTCGAGGGCTTTCCAGAAAACAGTAAACTCAGCGCAACGGCTTTTCCGGCCACGTTCTTTACGGAACTGCTGCCGTCAATTGATGACCTCGCCGAACTCAAAGTCGTCCTGTATTCATTCTGGGCGCTGAATCAGAAAGAAGGCGTATTTCGCTATCTACTGCGCGAGGAATACGACAACGACATTTTGCTGGTTGGCCTGAAAATTGCTAAGCCAGAGTTTGATCCGCAAGCGACGCTTGAAAACGCACTCGCACTCGCCGTTGCCCGCTGTATATTGCTTTGTACACCCGTAAACTTACCCGGTGGTGAAATTGAAATTTTCTGCGTCAACACGCATCGGGGGCGGGTAGCAATCAATCAGGTACAGGCAGGGGCTTACGAACAGGGAATCGATGGTCGTCCGATTGAAATACTGCCTGAGCGACCGAATATCATTAAGATTTACGAAGCAAACATCGGTATGGTGAATAGTCCGATGCTCAAAGATCGGCTCGTAGAGGCGCAAAAAGATTTCCCGCCACAATGGATAGTTGAAGCTATTGACCTCGCCGTAAAATTGAATAAGCGCAACTGGGGCTATATTGAAGCCATATTAAAACGCTGGCAAACCGAGGGCAAGAATAATGAATTCTCTGGGCGACTGGATGAACAGGATGGGAAAAGATATATCACCGGAAAATATGCCGACTTCATCGAACATTGAGCCGGAAGATAACCGCTGTCGCATCTGCGGTGGCGAATCCCAATGCGAAAATATGGGACTCGTCCGCTACGATGTCGCGGTTGATGATCCACGTTTTGGCAAATTGTTTCGCTGCCCGAATAACCCTATTGAGGCGGATCTAGACCGTCATGAACGCCTGCGCCGTATTAGTAATCTTGATGCCTATGCGGACAAAAACTTTCAAAATTTCACATTGAATCAGCCCACGTTAAAACCGGCTGAGCAGCAATCATTGGATGTTGCACTAACAATTGCCGCCCGTTATGCCGAAAACCCTGAAGGCTGGCTGCTGTTAGAAGGCACTTATGGTTGTGGCAAAACCCATCTGGCGGCGGCTATCGGCAACGAACGCTTGCAGCGCGGCGAAATGGTGATGTTCATCACAGTACCGGATTTGCTTGACCATCTCCGCAGTACTTATGCTCCTTCTGCCGAAGCGACCTACGACGAAACTTTCGAGCGTATCCGTAACACACCGATGCTCATTCTCGATGATCTGGGCGCGGAAAGTCCTAGCCAATGGGCGCGGGAAAAACTCTTCCAATTGCTTAATCACCGCTACAGCCACCGCCTTGCGACCATTATCACCACCAATGTTGATCTGGATACACTCGATCCACGCATCCGCAGCCGTCTACTGGATAGCGAACTCATCAAACGTGGCAAAATCACAGCACCCGACTACCGCACTTATTCTCGCAGTCAAGGCGATCAGTTATCCAACTTGGCCGCTTATAGTGAAATGACGTTCGAGACCTTTGATGTCCGCCGTAAACTGATGGGTGATGAAGGCGAGAACTTGCAGCGGGCTTTGGAAAAAGCAGTTACATATGCTCAATCACCGCAGGAATGGCTGCTTATCACTGGCCCGAATGGTACAGGCAAAACGCATCTGGCAGCCGCCATTGCCAATTATCGCCAGCAACAAGGCTCGGATGTGGTCTTTGTAACCGTGCCGGATTTATTGGATTACTTGCGGGTGACATTTAACCCCAATGCGCCAGTGACCTTTGACCAACGCTTCCAAATGGTACGCAATACGCCATTCCTCGTGTTGGACGACTTCAGCACCGAAGGCTCGGCATGGGCAAAAGAGAAACTCTTCCAAATCTTGGATTATCGCTATGTTTCGCGCCGCCCTACGGTGATCACAACCTTCAAACCGGTTGATGATATGGATGCACGTATTCGTACTCGCTTACTCGATAAGCGCCGTTGCAGCATTTTCGCCATCACCGTGCAAGATTACGCATCACGTCTTAACCGTCGCAAATCATGAAAGTCGCACCTGTGTCCGCACTCACTATTACGCCTTACCAGCGTCGTCACTTGCAGCCGATACGTGATTTGCTCTTTCACAGCAGCTATGTCCATAGTCACCTTGACTGGTTGGATAGTGACCAATGGTTGGAAACGGGCGATACCATCACCCATTTGGCGTGGCAGCGTGGTCGTCTCGTCGGCATGATTGCGTTATCGTCGCCCTTAAACGGCAGCACATGGATACGCCTCGCAGCCGTTTCGGATCATGTAGATCCTGAAAGTGTCCTGTGCTTATTGTGGGCTGATCTCGTGCCCCGTCTGCGTCAATTGGATGTCCATACGGTTGGCTTGCTGATTGTGAACGATTGGATTGGCCGTTATGCGTCCGCATTAGGCTTCCACTACGGCGAGGAAATCGTCACACTGGCACGGGCGGGTTACGATATTCCTAACCCCTTGCCTAACCGTCCCAAAATTCGTGTTGCCGAACTACGGGATTTATCTCAACTGGCGACACTGGATCAAGCGGCTTTTGGGCCACCGTGGCAAATGTCGCTGTATGATCTGCGGCAAGCCTATCGAATTGCTTCTAGCTGTACGGTTGCCACGAAAGACGACCTTATCCTCGGTTTTCAAATATCGACCTTCTTTTTTGACGGTGCCCATCTCGCGCGGCTGGCGGTGCATCCCAGCCAACAAGGTCAGGGAATCGGGGGCGCACTCCTTGGCGATTTGCTGGAACGTTATACCCGGCGTGGCATTCATCTGATGACCGTCAACACACAGGATTCGAATCATCAATCACGCCGCCTCTACCAGCGCTTTGGTTTTGAGCCAAATGGGTATAATCTACCCTATTGGTTCGCCGAGTTATAAGCCAACTGCGATCTTGCCGCCCGTGAAGCCAACTGCATACACAAAGGATGACTCAGGATGACCGTCATTTATCATGATGAACATGCCGATCCCGCCTACTTAATAGATAAGCAAATCGCCGTTATCGGTTATGGCAAATTCGGTCGTCCGGTAGCCCTCAACCTGCGTGACAGCGGAGTCAAGCTGATGATTGGCGCACTGAACGATGCCAGTGGTCAGACGGCTGTGAGCGACGGCTTAAACGTCGGTACGATTGCCGAAGCTGTCCAGCAAAGCGATATTCTCATGATGCTTCTGCCGGAAGAAATCATGCCAGCTATCTATTTGGAGCAGATTTCACCGCATTTGCGCCGGGGACAAACACTGATTTTCAGCAGCGCTTACACAGTGATGTTCCGCTTTATCGAACCGCCACCTTTCGTGGATGTCGGCCTGATTGCCCCGCGTATTCCGGGGGCTGTGCTTCACGAGCTGCATGAGTCAGGTGAGGGGTTCCAAAGTTTTGTGGCGGTTGGGCAAGATGCTAGTGGACAGAGCTGGACGACTATTTTAGCGGTCGCTCAAGCTGTTGGGGCATTAAGACAGGGTGGCATCGAGGTCAGCTTCGAGCAGGAAACCGAGCTTGATCTGTTTGTACATCAAGCTATTCTACCCGCCATACATAATCTCCTGACGACGGCTGCTACTTTATTGCTTTCACGGGGATACCCGCCAGAAGCCGTGTTTACTGAACTCTATTTATCAGGTGAACTCGGTTTTTACCTTAAACAAGCCTCCCAATTTGGTCTATTGAACACTTTGAATCTCGCGCCACGCATCAACCAATACGGGACAACAAGCCGCATTGACCGTTTCAATGAGCTGAAATTACAACGGCTGATGGAAGACGCGCTTAAGGAAATTCATTCAGGTGATTTTGCCCGTGAATGGACGAAAGAGGCCAATGATAATTATCGACGTTTGCGTAGTTTCCTCAAGCTACAAGAGAATCTAGAAATATGGGAACTTGAGAAGCAAACTCTCGAACTCTTAGGCAGAGATGTCGATACAAACACAGACTAATAACCAGCGCCATAATTTAGCACTTTTTAAAACTATTACCTCTAGGCTAGAATACAGGCTGTTATTCAATTGAATTCTGGTTACCCTCATGAGCGGTACAGACAATACAGTCTATATTTCAAGACTCATTTTGGATCTTGCTAATACAAGCCACGATATTCGCGAATCAGCGGCCATTGATCTGATTGAGATGGGTGAGGAAGTTGTCCCCAACCTCATCGAAGCACTCCACCATAGCAATTGGCGCGTGCGACAGTATGCAGCGTGGGGGTTGGGCCAACTCGCTGATGCAAGGGGTTTAAATCCACTGATTACTGCACTCAACGATGCGAATGATGCCGTGCAAGAAAAAGTGACTGCCGCACTTGGCGAATTAGCCGACAAAAGTGCTGTCGATCCTATTCTGAGGATCCTGCAAACTGCGCCCGCTAACGTTCAGGTTGTGGCTGCCGAAGCCCTTGGAACCCTTAATGACAAACGGGCTGTACCGCCTTTGATTGATGCACTTGGTCATACTGATGCGTTGGTTCGGAGTGCTGCGGCAGTGTCACTCGGCTCGCTTGGAGATAAGCGTGCCATCCCGGCCTTAAGAGAAACCTTGAATGACCCGGACGACTGGGTGCGAGGCAATGCAGCCAAAGCGCTGGGCAGCCTACGGGCGATAAAAGCCTTTGACGCGCTGGTTATCCAACTCAACGCTGACGGTCATTGGTCGCGTTACTTTTCGGCATGGGCGCTGGGCGAACTCCGAGATCCGCGGGCGGTAGGGCCACTGCTCATCGCTTCGAACACCAAAGATGCTTTCTTCAAACGTCATTGTAAGGAAGCACTGCTCAAACTGGGGTATCGAAAAGCCTAGTACTAAAAGTGACATTGGAGCTTAATGAAGCTTTCATAGTCGCTTCTCGCAAAGTCAACTCGATAGCGCTAAAATCAGCTTATGCCTACACCATTTACCCACCTCGAAACCGCACAAAGAATGCTCGTTGACGGGCGTATTCCATCTGACATAAGGTCAGCGCTTGCCCTCGAAAAGCCCGCTTTTCTGCTTGGTAACGTGGCAGCAGATGCGCGTACCAACGGTGACCTGACCCGTGAATCAACTCACTTTTATACTTATGATAAAGGCATCACTGAACATCCGTGGCGGGTGATGGTTCAGCAAAATCCGAGCTTACTCCATCCTACCAACCCTGCTCATCGGGTGTTTGTGGCGGGTTATGTAGCTCACCTGACCATTGATGAAACATGGTCGTTGGAAATGCTGGGGCCGCATTTCGTCGGTCGTGAATGGGCCAGTAATGCTTTCCGTTTCCTGATGCTGCACATGCTGCTTATTTCTATGGATGAACGCGATTACAGCGCTCTGCAACCGTGGCAATCGGCGACTCTGGCAAGCGCGGAACCCGACCACTGGCTGCCCTTTATGAATGACCACATCCTCGATGACTGGCGGGATTTCATCAGCGAGCAAATCAGCGCTGAAGGACACAGCCAAACATTGGAAGTCTTGGGCAAGCGCATCAACAAGACACCTGCCGAACTGCGGGCTATGCTCGACTCGCAAGAAATTCAATCGGACTTGTGGGGCAATATCACACCTGACTTACTGGCGACTGTTGAAACATCTATGTATCAACATGCCTGTGAACAACTGTGCGTCTATTGGAACGAGTCTCAAACATAGGCATTGGTCGAAAACGGGTTCATCGGTGCTGACTGGCAAAATATGTTGTAAATGTTGCAGTTTTTGCAGCAATTGCTGCATTATTCGCATAATTTCCGCCGAAATGGCAGGCGGATGTGAGGGAGCAAGCCGCCGAATTGGCATTTTGTGGCAGCGGGAAGCTCGGCTGCTGCCGCTGAAATGGCGGGAAGCTCCCGTGTTGCCACCGCCGCCATTTGGGCATGTCGCTGCCATAAAATAGTCGTCCGTCTAAAGTCGCCAGCTATCAGCCCAATACAAAGCGGTTTCAAACTGTTATGAGTTGTTTGCATTTTATGTGACATCCTCCAAAAACGGTTCAACTTAGGACTGGATTGAGTGGTAGGAGGGCGAAAATCCCCTCCCTAAATAGCGTTGTCCGGTACTTAAAGATGTTGTGATCTCCCTCGCATGAGGCTAAGGCCATCACGCTACGAGGAGGGATAAGTGCGCTAAAGGCACTTCGAATGTGTAGGCGAACATCTAGAGAATATAAATCGTCAAAGTTGGGACGTGACACTCGCTATTTTCTCGCGTAAATGCCGAAAAAGCATTACCACACAAACCTTAAATCCTTCCTTGCTTTGCCAGAGAGAGACTTCAAAGGCCGGACGCAGCACGCTGCTTCCCTACACAAACTGGTGTTTAACCTTTACCGTTTCTCCACCGTTTAGTGTTGTGCTACCAAGTTCAGTCCCATAGATCCATTTTAGAACAAAAATTCATACAAGTCAATAAGGTTTGGTTCGAATTTTCTAACCTATTTGCCAGAGGCGAACGGTGTTATCGCCGCTGCCAGTCGCCAACTGCGTACCTTCTTTATTGAAGGCCAGCGCTAGTACCGGTTTTTCATGGTCGATGATGGTGTGAACCAGTTGACCACTGCTTGTGTTCCAGAACTTAATGGCGAGGTCACGGCCTGAAGTCGCTAGTAGGCTACCATCTGGCGAGAAGGCTACTGCGTCTGCCCCGGCAACATGGGCATCCAACCGCAGCACTTCTTCGCCCGTTTCGATATTCCACACGCGAATACTGGCATCGCGACTGGCAGAGGCAAGCCGATTTCCGTTTGCATTGACCGCCAGATAGCGCACCCAACTATCGTGATACAGCACCGTCTTACAGTTGCCATTAGCATCCCATAGGCGAATAGTCGAATCCCAGCCTGCCGTTGCCAAGAGATCATTATGACAATAATCGACGCTGGTTATTTCATCGGTATGGCCTTCAAGCACCTGCAAGATTTGACCACTTTCAATGTCCCAAATACGTACGTTTTTATCCGCGCCAACCGATGCCAAGCGTGTACCATCGGCGTTAATCGCAACGGCATCTACTGCATCGGTATGCCCGCGTAAGATACGCTGTTCGCCACCCGCCCGTAAATTCCAAAGGCGCACGGTGGTATCCGCACCGGCTGAGGCCAAGAGTGTGCCGTCAGCATTGACCGCGATTCCTTTTATGGGACCATCGTGACCGTCGAGCTTACCCATGACTTTAAGGTCTTCTGCACTATGGAAGGTGATGCCTTCGGCACTGGCGACCGCCAACACGCGCCCATTCGGCGACCAGACCACATCGCTAATCCAGCCGCGCCGTATACGCGCCACCTCATGAAGCTGGCTGATATTTTCCAACGCAATAATCATGCTTGTCCTTTGTGTGATATTGTCGGCGAATTCAAATCCTCACCCCCGCCCCTCTCCATTTCATGGCAGAGGGGAGAAAAATGCAAAAAAATAGGAGTTGAAAAACAAATCGCCCAAAGCATTATATGTAGTAGATCGCGACATCCAATGTAATGGCTATGCGAATTAGCCTTTTGCGCTCCGGTAATCTACGCCTATAATCTTACCTCATGACACACATTGGCTTAAACGCACACCTTCTATCCGGCAAAGCAAGTTATCGCTCGGCTGGTATA
>JACDGI010000653.1 GCA_013821665.1 Anaerolineae bacterium | reverse complement strand
CTTATCAACTGCAAGTCGCAACGGATGCCGCATTTGCCACCAATCTAACCAGTTATGACATCACCAATGGCACCACAGGATCGAAAGCTGTACCGGCTGCATCTGTCGCTGGAACCTATTATTGGCGTGTGAATGTCAATCTCGGTGATAGTTTGGTAATCTCACCCTTCTACCGCAGTTTCGCTGCACCCAAAGTCGCGCCGGTAGCCCCTCTGCTAACCGGTCCCACCAACGCGACGGCCACCAATAACACAACCCTCACCTTGAACTGGGGTGAGGTCAAAGATTTAGTTGGGCGTGCGATGACCTATCAAATTCAAGTGGATAACACCGCCACCTTTGCCTCGCCAGAATACACCGCTACCAATCTCAATAGCATGTCGGCAACCACCACCTTAAACAATGGCCTTTACTCGTGGCGTGTCCGTGCCATCAGCAGCGCCAATGTGCTGGGTACATGGAGCGCTGTTCGCACCTTTACCGTCGATACCTTACCACCGTCCGCACCGGTCTTATCAATGCCTGCGACGGGGGCAACCCTTGCGACTGCGCGTCCCACCCTTACATGGCTTGCAACAGCCGGTGCCAATCGTTATCGCCTCCAAATCGACGACGATCCCCTCTTTAACTCACCCGACATCGACATCGTCCCCATCACCACACTTTCCTATGCTCTTGTTACCAGCTTGCAACAAGGGACTTACAATTGGCGTATTCAGGCTTATGACGCGGCGGGTAATGCAGGCAACTTCAGTGCGCCACGAGCTTTCAAAGTAAATATCCAACTGACACCTGCCAATGCTGCCATTCTGACACCAACCGCGACCATTACCTTCACATGGCAGCCCGTCGCCACAGCCATCGGCTATCAACTGCAAGTCGCAACCGATGCCGCATTTACCACCAATCTCACCAGCTACGATGTCAGTTTGGGAACAATTGGTACACGTACAGTATCCGCAGCAGCCATCGCTGGAACCTACTTCTGGCGGATCAATGTAAACCTCGGCAGCGGATTGGTCATCTCGCCGTTCTATCGCAGCTTTACAGCACCAGCCGTCGCGCCAGCCGCACCAACATTGGTGAGCCCAATTGCTGGCTACATCTCAACGGATGGAATCATTACCCTAATGTGGTCGACGGTTACAGATTTGGTCGGACGTGAGATGATTTATGAAATTCAAGTGGCTACCAATGCTAATTTCATTTCACCTCAGTACATGACAATAGTTGTTGGTGATCTGTCCGTAATAGCTGGCCCTTTTAGCAACAGTACCTACAACTGGCGCGTGCGTGCGAAGATTAGTACCGACGCAATCAAACCGGGAGTGTGGAGTGCTATCCGGAGCTTCAAAATCGCCGCATCGTAGCTATTTAATCTTTCTAATAAATTCTGTTGCCGAGAAAGGTGAATATGTAGTAATACAGTTACTCGACATTCTTGCCAACAATGACGCGACCATTCGTCATACTTTTTCTACACACCTAATCGAGCGAAGTTCTGTTGCGCCTCGAAATATAAGAGGGAAATTATGATTGAATTGAGGTCAAGGCAGAGGGATTAGGTTATTACTGGTGAGGTTGAAGCGCATGAAAGAGTGTTCATAAAATGTTCCGGGGTGTTTTCGCCGTCAGATGCTTGCTTGGGACCACATTCGCTGCCTTCAGTCCGCAAGGCCGACCCCTAAGCAGCATCCGTCTCCATTTTTCCGGCTCGCGACATTATTTTTTAGTTTAGTGCACTAAATTTATGAAAATAGGTCTGTCACTATACCAAGTACGCCACCCCATACCAAATGCGAAATGACCATCAATGAACGACGAGCTGGCGGAAATTCGTTCGCTGGACGTAAAATTGTTCCTAAATAACTGAGGATGGGACACAAGTTCAGAGTAACTCAAGAACAGATTTGACCGCACCTAAAGGACGATGATTGATAAAATTAAACAAAACAATCAAATTCCAGGCGAATAAGGATAAAAGGATAAAGACAGAAGCTTTGATTTTGCCTTGAACGGGTAAGGGATCAAGTTGAAACAAACTTTTGAGAGTAGCAAAGAAGGGTTCAATACTAGAGCCAAGCTGTTGGTAGCGTGATTGACCTTCAGGCGAAGCTAAATAGGCGGCACGGCGACAACGATCATCAGAGGTTGAGACACCAATGGGCTTAGACAGAGGAGCAAGGACACGAATAGCGTGTTGAGCGCAATCGGCAATCACATCGGCATCATCGTAGCCTGCATCCAAGAGCAGAGTATCAACCAGAGGCGGCAAGTGAGCCACACGCCCTTGCAAGACATGGCTCTCACAGGCACTTCCAGTGACGGTGGCATCCAACACGACGCGTACGGTAGTGGGGGCAACACTAATGCTGACATGGGCTTTGTAGCCGTAAACCCATCCGTGATAGGTCGATTGAATCCAATCGGCCTCGGTATCCAATCCATGCAATCCTGCCGGGATTTGGCCTGCTTGTTTGTCTTTTTTATGCCAGACTGGACCGCTTGTTGCAAAAGCCGAACCATCGCTGGCAGCGACTGTCGCATCGCTAACGGCCTCAAGCGTCAGTACCAAACCTAATGCCCGTATTTGAGCCTCAGCTTGTGGTGCAATGTCCTGTAAACGTCGGTCAAGCGTGCGACGGCTCGGGATGCAATGCAACCCACAGGCTGCCGCCACCAGTGGTGTATTCTGCAAATACCGCCACAGCGACCGTCTTGCCCACAACTTTCTCAATACACTTACGATATACACCTTAAACATCGTTTTCTCACTATATACTCGTGGTGCACCTTTTCGTCCTGCCTCACCGTCAAGAGTTATCCAAATTTCGTCGATTAATGCCAGCAATTGGATGAGTGGATGATTTGTCGTTATCATTCCTCTGAGCCTTTTCGGTTTTGTTTGAGTGTAGTTACTCCAAACTCTACCCGAATTGGCTCTTTCTTTCACATGGATTTATGTCCCACCCTCACTAACTTCCTTTATTTAAGAGGGAAATATGTCCAACAACCTCCTCTGCGCCCCGCAGTCATCCTGTTGGATCTCAATTTACCCGGTACGGACGGTCGTGAGGTTTTGGAAGAGGTCAAGCGTGATCCAAAGCTGAAATCCATTCCTATAGTCGTCATATCGACTTCTTCTAACCCAATTGATATCGAAACCTCATATCAAAATGGCGCGAATAGTTATATTGTCAAAGAAGTGAACTTTACAGCCTTTAAAATCGCTATGCAAATCTTTGAAGACTATTGGTTTCGGATAACAACCCTGCCGAATGAACCTTTCTGATCGAGGACGTATTAGACCGATCCATATGGAAATAAGTGGGTCATCGGAAAATAAAAGCCCACAGCATCAATCCTCCCCGCAAGCGATGTAAGGCTTAACAAGCCCTACTACGAAGTTCCTTTTTAGACAACTTTCGAAAGATCACCCGGTTAAAGTGTGAAACCAAACGATAAAACACAGTGTTTGTTTTTCACACGGAAACCATGATCTCGCTTAGTCCACCGATTTATGACCATACAAGGTATTGGTTATGAGTTTATTTTGAGTAATAAATATGCAAGCAATCGTTCGTATCCTGCTTATTGAAGACAGCCCTGAAGATGCTTATACCGTCCGTCGATACCTCGAACAGAGTGCTTTGACCCATAATGTTACGTGGGTGGAGAATGTCGACGATGCGCGTGCTCTGATAAAACAGAATATCTTTGATTGTGTTTTACTGGATTATCAGTTGCCCGGATATGATGGTATCGAACTCTTGAAGCTTGTGATGACTTCGATGCAGGAACCGATTGCCGTAATCGTTATTACGGGAGGTGGCAATGAACAACGAGCGGTTGATGTCATGCGAGCCGGGGCACAGGATTACATTGTAAAAAACGCATTAAGCTCTAATAGGTTAGAGAGTGCCATAACACAGGCAATGAATACCGTCGAATTAATGCGGACAATTGAACAACAAAATCTTGAATTGAAGAATTCCGCTACGGAGTTAAAGCGATCAAATGAGGCGCTTCATCAATTTGCCTATGTGGCATCGCATGATATGCGAGAACCTTTAAGAATGATTAAAAGTTATCTCCAATTGTTGGAAAAGCGCTACGCACCTCAACTCGATCAAGATGCTAAAGAGTTTATTGGATTTGCGGTCGATGGAGCCGAGCGGTTAGACGGCTTTATCGTGGGATTGCTTAACTTTTCGCGCGTGAATAATAATCCCTTGAAGCTTAAAAGCATCAACACCAATCGGTTAATTGAAAAGGTAGTCCATGATCTTAAGCCGCTCCTCGAAGAGACGCAGACCCTTATCGACATACATGATTTACCCCCAATCGAAGGGGACGAGAATCTTTTGTGGCAAGTCTTTCAAAATTTATTGGCAAATGCGATTAAGTTTAGGCAATCAGAAGGGGCAAAAGTCACTGTCGGATTCCATACTGTAGTCTCTGAAACTGTTTTTTGGGTTCAAGATCATGGGATTGGCATAAAAAAGATTTCGGTCAGGTATTTGTCATGTACAAGAACCTGAATAATCAGCAATATCTTGGGAGTGGCATTGGACTGGCAACCTGCAAGTCGATTGTGGAC
>JACDGI010000041.1 GCA_013821665.1 Anaerolineae bacterium | reverse complement strand
CACCCAAGCGCAGATTGCATCCACTTGGAAAATGTACACTGCTTGGTGCGAAAGTAGAGGTGCAGACTTGTGGCAGCTTGACGCGGTACAGGCTCAACAGTTTCTAAGCGCACACCCAGCACGACCCTCTACCCAGCGGGCACGACTGTCCCATCTGCGAACGGTGCTAGGCTTACATGCCGATACCAGCGGGGATACAAACCTACAATTCAATGCCGCCATGCTCCAACGGTTTAAATTGTCCACGGATGCCAGTAATCCCATGTTTGCCGAAGCGCGGAACCGCCGCGAAAAGAAAGCCCTGCACCCGGAAGCAATCTACAGCGAATTGCAGCGCCAGTGGGCAACGCCCGAATTGACCACCCGTAACCGCGCCATTATCGCGATCCTGTTTTATGCGGGCTTGCGTCGCTCGGAAGTTTGTAACCTCAAATGGACGGATGTGAATTGGCAGGATAAGACCCTCGCCATTAAAGGCGCGAAGAAACGGGCGGCGGATCATATCGACTATGTGCCTCTGCTCCCGCAAGCCGAGAAGTACCTGAAAGCGTGGCAGATGGTTGCCGGGGCGCACGAGTACGTATTTTTGAGTGTCAGCAAGGGCGGCAAGCTGTTGGCTGATAAAGCGATGTCCGGTGAAGCCATCCGGCGGCATGTGTGCGGGAAAGAGTTTATGCCCCATGATGCCCGTAGAACGCTCGGTACGCGATCGATTGAAGCCGGTACACCCACCAACTACACTCAGAAGATTTTGCGCCATTCTTCCGCTACCCAAACTCTCAAATATGCCGAGTATATTGAAACGAAACAATTAGCTGGTAAGGTCAAATTAGGCTATTGAGGCCCATCGAATGAAACAACGCGAGATTGACCGCTGGGTAAATCGACAAACACGTATGAATAGACGGTTTTCTTTCCCTGCTGTGAATTGGGTTCAAGTGGCCGCTATGCTAATTGTGATAAGTGGGATCGTAATTATGGTTCTCAAAGCAGCTCATCTATTGTGAACTAGCCCTTACGCCGCATCTGTTTCGGCGCACATTGATCACCGAATGGCTGGCAACCAAAACCCGTTGTAAACCCGTTCGCTATGCTGTCAGGCTGCCGTAAGCGGGGCGGAAGCAGCCGAGCGGGTATAGTTGCACCAGAACGCGGCAAATAGGCCTTAAAACCCGTTTCTGAGGGTGATTATTTTGACATTACTTTATCTGTTTTCAAGTGCATTCTAATGTCAATTAGTAACGCATTTTAAATCGCGTCTAAAACACCTTTGTATTGCACTTTTACTAACAGATTCTATTTAGTTTTACTTGTGTTAATTAATGCACGTTTAGTTTCAGTGGTATACAATAAATAAAACATTTGTTATTATGTAGAATAAAAGTTCGATACTTTGGGGAACTATCATGGAATTTTCAACTAAAGATCTCACGTTCGAGTTTCAGGAACTCGATCCTTCTGCGAGATTAAGAGAATTGATTTTGCATATTGCAAATTCTTCAATAGATGATCCGAGATTTAGCAAAGTAAAACTGGCTAAATTGCTGTATCTTGCAGATACAGAGTCGTTTAGACGTTTCGGAAAACCTATATCTGGTAGCAAGTACATAAAATGGCCGTTTGGGCCTGTGCCTGATGACTACAATAATGTTCTTGCCCATATGGAACAAGAACATGCTATTGGCATTCGTAAGGTTCCATATTATAGTCAGGAACAACATCGTGTATTTGCCTTAATTGAACCAGAACTAAATAAGTTCTTCTCGGCAAACGATATTCGTTTAGTGGATGACATCATTCATCAATATTGGAATATGAATGCTACAGAAATCAGCGATTACTCCCATAACCTTTTAGGCTGGAAAGTTGCTGAAATCAATGAGCCAATTCCATACGAATCAAGCCTGCTGTCTGATGAGCCTCTTTCCGCAGATGAAATCGCGGAACTTCAGGAGTTAGCAAAAATATATGGGGATGCCAGAGGATGAATATCTTTACAGAATCAGGTTTACTGATGAGGTTCTGCGGAAACTAAAACCTCTCGAACAAGATGAGGATATGCATGAGGCGCTATCTAGTTTGATATATAGCATTCGGCATAATCCAATGGCATTCCCCTTTCAGCTTCCCCTAACACTTTTTCGTGTCGCAAAGACTGTCCATTATGAGCGTAATGGTCGCATATTACCGAAAGTTATTCTCTTTTTTCAAATTATTCCTGACGATAGAGAAGTTTTTGTAATTAACGTCCATTACAAACCATTTGATGGTGAGTGGCATTTATAAGATAATTTAAGCCCGCCACCGCGCGGGCTTTTTGTTGACCGGTTGCCAGTCACCGGTTCTCGGTTGGCGAGGCCAAAGGACTACCACATGCATAGCAATTTCGCTGCCCTATTGTGCGTTTCGAATGTACCAAATCAGCAGTTATGCGAGATGGAAAGCAAGAGATTTAATGTACGTCAGTTCGGGATAAGAAATGCGGATAAGATGACTCAATAACTATCTGCGCACGGCCTCAACTAAGCTCGCTCCTGAACTGGTTGGGATGACGCGTGTAAGCCGAAAACCTGCCGAGTCGAGCAAATCTCGATACTCTGCTTCTGTGCGCTCACGGCCTGTCAGCAGCATCAGCATGTGAAGGTCTAGCAATTTGCCTAAGAATGGTTCATTGCCAACTGGGATCACTAATTCGATGATTAGGATACGGCCAGAAGATGACATAGCAGCGTGGCAGTTCTGGAGGATAGTCCGGCTGTGATTGTCATCCCAATCGTGCAGTATCTGTGCCAGAATGTAGGTGTCAGCACTGGGCAAGACCTCGAAAAAATCCCCGCTGAGAGTCTGGCAGCGATCAACGACACCGGATGCTGTCAGGAATTGTGTAGCGCTGGCAACGACATAAGGCAAGTCAAATAAAATGCCATGCATATGCGGATGCGTCGCCAGAATTGCAGCGATTAATGTCCCGTGCCCGCCGCCTACATCAACCACCATGCCACTGTCCGAGAAGTCATAGGTCTCGACAACGGCACTAGCGACCTGAGCCGACCATCCGGTCATCGCTGTATTGAAGGTTGCCCCTGACTCCGGATGATCGGCGAGGTACTGGAAGTAACTCGCGCCAAAGAGACGATCAAAGGCCGGTGAACCAGTTTGGATACTCCAAAGGGCATCACCCCACGCCCGATATTGTTCCTCCCCATACATAATTGCCAATGCACGCATCGAGCCAGGGTTGTCAGAGCGAAGCAAATCGGCTGTCGGCGTGAGGCCGAATCGAGTGCTATCGACCTCAGCGAAGACACCAACGCTGGCAAGTGCGCGGAGCAACCGGTAGAGCGAGGCAGGGTGCGCCTGACATGCCGCTGCGATTTCCTCACTCGTCCTTGGTCCATCTCTCAGTAGATCAGCGATGCCAAGCTTGGCAGCGACATACACTGACTGTGAAATCCAATAGCCAGTCATCATCTGAACGAGTGCGACTTGTGGGGGCAGTTCAATGACGTTCATTGACTTATACTCCTAGTATCTAGTTTGAGTTGGAGAGAGACCTCTTTATAGGCTGACTGGGAACAAAGATAGGTATCCAACGGAGTGTACTTTAACTGCACTGTCATGTCGATGATTTATAGATATGTTCGCCTTACACGAGGAGCAAGGCAATCTTTATGATCAATATCGTTTAAGTTCTTATTATCTACCCCATCAACCTATTCTCATTTTTGCTCTTACTCAACTGAATGCTCTTATTCGAAACTGAGGTTACAAAAAATCGTCCAATGTGCAACTCTGCGAGTGTCCTACACCTGCCCCACCGCACATGTCTGACAACCTTCTGTGCGCAGCCAGCTAAATGGCTGGCACGTCATGCGCCCGTGGGGCTGGTACACCCGCGCTCGTGCGCTGCACCAGTTGCCCGGTGTCGGGGTGCTGGCTGGCCGGTGGTCGCGGGGTGTCAGGACTACCGGCGGCGATTTGTCGCTAATCGGCGAATGGCGCTTTGCTGTGGTGATCGAACTTTTTGTGTTTTTTTCATGCGATACTGCATAGCGTTTATAGGGCGCTATTTGTCCATCTGGATGGACAAATGACTTTCCCCTGCCTCGCCGTACCGGATGCCTGCTGACAAGTATACTCAATAACAGCAGGTGCGAAACGCCCTCGAAATCGGGTTGGCACCGGTGATTGCGAGGTTACAGCCCTCATCAATATGTCATTCCTTCAGGATGATTTGACCAATAGTCCATACTGTAATGTGATTGCAACAGCCTGTACACGGTTAGCTGCCCCAAGCTTGGAAAATATATTTGAGAGATGATTTTTTACAGTTGATCTGCTAATTCCTAGATTTGTGCCAATTGCATTATTATTGAGACCCTCCGCCATCAGCCGGAGAACTTCTCTCTCTCGCTGACTTAAATCATGGCCTAATTCAGGTTGAGGGTGCATAGTGGAAATTAACGCGGTCGTCGCTTCAAGCGAGAGCGTTGATGTTCCAGCATAAGCCTGTCGGATAGCTGTAACCAATTCATGGATAGATATGTTTTTGTCCAGATAGCTAATGGCACCCGCTTTAAGCATGTTTTGAATAGGTTCATTTGAACTCACATTGGTGAGCGCAATAACCTGTGTCTTAGCATGGCTTTTGAGGATTAAAGCGGTTGCCTGAATTCCATCCATTAAAGGCATAGAAATATCCATAAGTATCACATCAGGCCAATACTCGGAACACATTGTTACAGCAATCTGCCCATTCGATGCTTGGCCCACTATCTCAAAATCCGAAAAGTTTCCTAGTATGGCATTTAGACCTTCCCGCGTCATTACGCTATCATCAACAATCAGAATTTTGATTCTGTTTTCTGTAGACAAGCCTATCAATACCCCCTAGAGATTTTATGCTCTCACAGCATAAAATTTTCATAGGGCTTTTGACAGCGCTTATCTACCTAAGAGAATATAGGACAGAGCAAAGAAACCCCTAGAAATGCGAGATAAGGCTTATACATGCCGCCGAGCGTGTCAGCACGACACCGCCGCCCTCGATGGGCGGCTTCTACATGGGCTTGATGGCTGATGTAATAACTCGCTGAATGACCCTTAATTTATGGGATGAATATTCTGATTCTAAACTCATAGCTCCCATTACAAATCGTCTTAAGCATGTTTAACTAATAGCTATTGGGTATCAACTATAAGGACGATACAGAATGTCAAACGCACGAACCTATCCTAACTATCACGAGATTACAACTTTATCGAATAGTGAGCTTGCTAAACGTACAAAGATGGCTTCAGATGCCTTCGTTCAAGCTGTAAGAGAGGGTGGAAATGTAGCTGAAAAGGCACAAATATATAATGCATATCAGGATGAACGCCTCAAGAGGATCAAGCCTATAGCGAATATGATGTATAAGAAACATACATGTTGATTTGTTGGTAGACTGTTTATCAGATTGCAAAGACCGCTTGCCACGCGTTAGCGGCGGCTTAAGGGCTGTTCTCCCATTTTGGCGCGACGGCTTGTGGATCAGTGTGCCCCATAATATACACAGTAACCTTTACTTCCTCATTGGTTTGAGGATCGCGGTAGCTGCGTTGGTGAATATCGACTAACGCCCACCCTGCCCCAAGATAGGCGTTAAGTTCTTTCTCATGTGCATGTGGACGAATGGCGAAAATCTCGTGTATAGCTCCAAGACCGCGTACATTAGACATATCCAAACGCTCTCCTTCAGTTCACCGTGAACAGGCATATCAAGAGAGATAACGTTCGATTTGTTCCAATGTTACCGATGTAGTCCGCCTGACGAACTCATGCTTAACCGCCCTCCTCGCTGGGACGCAGGGTGGCAAGTTGTGGATGTATTGCTTGGTATTTCAGGATTGTTATACCCACTAAGCCACATTTCCCATGACAGTTCAAAAATAATATGTTTTCATTAAACTTATTTCTATCAAACCATAGGATATGATTATGGCATACATTCTGCATATGCCCACTGAGGATGAATTAGCCGAAATATCGCGTGATGAACTGAGTACCTGTATTCGATTAGCTTTCCTAGATTGGCAGGAAGCCCGCCGGATCGGAGAGGGTACACATGAACGCAAAGAAATTTTTAAAGCTTTTGATAACGAGCTGCTAAAGCGCTTGGATCGCCTCAAAAAACATCTTTCAAGCCTATATTAACCTGCCCTCCTCGCTCGCTGGGACGCGCAGGCAGCCGAGGCCGCGCGTAAGCTAGTTGAAGCGTTCAAACTGTTTTTGGGCTTGCTCCATATACATAAGGAGTTCGGTTTTTGCCCCCTCCTGCTGAATCATTTGCGTGATCTGTGTAAGGTTGGAATGTAGGTTTTTAAGAATACGTTCCAGTTTGGCTTTTGAATGTGATAGTTCCAGTGTTCGATCTTGAACACGATATTCCAATTCGCGATGTGCTTCTGCTAAGGCTTCTTGGGCTTGCTTGAGTTCAGTAATATTTCGCCCGATGCCCATAATACCAGCAATCTGCCCATGCCGATCTCGCCACGGAACCTTACTGGTTAAGAGCCAACCATCTTCACCCGTGCGAGAATCAAAGGTGCGCTCTTCTTGGCTAATCAGTGGTAAACCGGTTCGCATAACCGTTTGTTCATCCTCATAATATTTTGAGGCCAGCACAGGTGAAAAGAATTCAAAATCGGTTTTTCCCAGTAGCTCATCCGGTGTGGTGACACCCATCAAATGAGCAACAGTTGTATTGCCGACTACGAAGCGACTTTCAAAATCTTTAATATAGATTCCATCAGGTATATGGTCAATAAGATTACGCAGTAATTGGCGCTCATCCGTCAACTGATCGATCAATGGCATTTGAGATTGAACCTGAGTGAACATATCA
The DNA here is from genome assembly GCA_013821665.1 of Anaerolineae bacterium. Lineage (GTDB taxonomy): Bacteria > Chloroflexota > Anaerolineae > Aggregatilineales > Phototrophicaceae > CFX2. The sequence goes on along the minus strand of JACDGI010000041.1, from coordinate 14,699 downwards.
AATTCCTTATTCAGTAGACAGTCCTTACAGTTAACCGATAGTTAAATTATAACCAGAATACGTACCATAAATTAATTCTTTACAAATAATTCGCAAAAGTCTTACATTAGATGGTATGGCTCCTTTGCTGATGTGATGTTCGTCATGGAAGCAGCGCGGGACGAGCTGTCCGCCGCGTCGGCATGTGAGATGGGTAAAGCGGTCAAAAATAAATATCCTTAGTAACAATCGCTCATCCATAACGTTATAATAGGTATCATTTTAATGTGTGGATTGCGAGAAGCAACATGTTTGAAACTATCGCTGCCAATGTGAGAGTGTTTTGTAGAGATTGTGGGCAACCAATGGCGGTCATTCAGCAAGAAACACTGGATGGAAGCTATTATATTCAAGTGACCTGTTGGCAACCCAATTGCTCATTGCGTGGTTTTACTCTATCACTTGATCGCTATATGAATTTGCCTCAGCCTCTACTAGAAGCCTACCGACAAATGAATCATATTTATCCACCCCAATATGTCAGAATTGATGACTATTAAACTCTTATCACTATGGTTCATGATAATAGACCACCCTTAACCGACCACAAAGAACGCTTGTCGGCCACAGCTCACCCGTTAACGGTAGCGCAAGGGTTTGAGGGAGAAACAAAATCAGGTTATGTCAAGCCAGCCTATCAGAACCTATTTGGATGCAGCCCTAACCACTGCCTTACTTGCGCCAGTCGTCGATGCGATCCCACGCGCTCGCCGGTGGCTTACGCTTCCCCGCATACGCTTTCAGGGCTTCCAGTTCGATGAAATCGCGATCCTCAACCCGCACAAGTTCGAGTTTACCAAGCGCAATCTGCCCTTCCAAGTCGCCAAGCGGTATCCGCAGCCATTTGGCCGCGTGATATGGCATAACGTACTGTTTTTCACCGATCTGGAACGTTTCGAGTTCTTCAGTTGCCATGTTGTCACCTCAATTACTAGAACGCTATTTCTAGGATAACTGCGTTGGCCGGATACCCGAAAGCGAACGGTTTGAAATCGCTAACCATTCCTTCACACCCATAATTTAGAACAAATTAGCGCTCCCCTACCGAGCAAACCTATAGCCTATCTGTATTGACTAAATATCTATACTGTGTATACTAATGATAGGGAATAAGTATTCTGTATTATGGATCGTGATAAATGACCACTACGCACAATCTAAAACCGCTTGAAAAAATCATTCTTGAAACCATTGAAGGCGCGGGTGGCGCATGGCTCACCCGTAAGGACATTACACAGCGCATAGGCCGCCCTAAAGGAATTCAACCCAACGACTTAGATGCTCTGGCGCGGTTGACTGAGATAGGTTTGATTGAATCTAAGCAGGATAAGCGCGGCTTGGTCGGTGTGAAGTGGGTTTATAGAGCAACTGTATAGTTTACTAACTGGCACTACCGCCAGAACGCGAAACCGCTTAGGTATCTCACCCCCTAAGCGGTTTCTAAACACATTGATCCCTAGGAGGTCAAAATGTCTGAAATCATTGTATCGCACCCCTGCCACTGCTGTCACGATTGCGGGCAACCGCTCGATTGTCAGTGCCAACAGGACGGGCGCGGAGGTTCTTACCTGCTAGTCACCTGCTGGAATCCTGATTGTATGTTACGAACGGTTACGCGGTCGCTGGATACCTACACCCTAATGCAAGAGTCTGATTTTGCTGCATACCGTGAAATGAACCGTAAGCGCGATGAGGTGTGCTGTGAGTAAATATGCGTTTACTGTGACCAATTCCAGTCACACCCTGCTATGCTCTGAGTGTCGCCAACCCATTACCGGTGATGCGACCACATGCAGCCCAAAATGCCGAAAGCGTCGCCAGCGCAGACAGCAGGAGGCCGCAGAAGCCTTTACGCTGGCAATGCACGAATTACAGGTGATACGTGATGGCATCAAGCGCGGCGAGAACTTAACCCGCGCTATCGACGACCTGAAGCGGTTACAGGGTGAAATCAAAGATCTGTTATTGTTGGCCGGTGATGCCGATTCGCTGGCACGACAAGAGATGTTTAATGCACGGGCGGCAAAGCGTGCAGGTTAATTGCCATCGTATATGCCAGCTTATACGCTAGGAATAGAGGCCAAAAATGGGAACAAGTAACGGATATATCACCTACAAAACCACTACCAACGACCCTGATATTCTGGCGCTGGTCGAACAGTACAAAGCCGCCCGCGCCGAGGCCGATGCAACCGTAAGGGTTTCGATGAATAACGGCATTGATGACCGTAATGCCGCTGCCGACATGCAAGACGCGGAAGCCGTGCTTAGGACGATTGAAATGCGGTTGTGTGTTCTATTCGTAGGGGCATTAGAGCGCAAGTAAATGACTGCCTTACCACCCACACTACGCGAATGGAGCGGGTTAAATCCGCCCGAAATCTGCACTGTGGCATCCCTACAGCGCTATATTCCCCATCGCTACGGGTACGTGTATTGGATCAGAAAAATGATTGATAACGTGGTGGTCGAATTTTACCCACTGACCGATTGGCATTTTGGCACAACCGGTAAACTTGTCGGCACGGTAGACACGGGCGAGTGGAAACTGAATGTGTCAATACATCTTGATGAGTATGTGGTGTTGAGCGTGAAATGACACACCTACCCTACTCGCCCTCAAGCCTGCCAATCTGCTTGTACGCCTCACGTAGCTCTTTTTTGGTGGCTTCTAGCTGGCGAGTCAGCTCATCAAGCCTACCCTCAAGATGCTTGTTGCTATCAATGGAGCGCGTTAGCTCGGTTTCTAGTGAACTGATGCGGATCTGTAAGGCGCTGGTGCGTGGAATGTCTGCCTGTACAAGAGCGCTGGCGTTGGCCGGTGCGTGGCCCCGCTGCCCTGCCCCTAACGCCGCTCGAATGTCTTCGAACAATCGCCCCTGTGTTTTCATTTCAGAAATCAGGGCGAATACTTCCATATCCGAATCGGTAAAAGCCCTTTGGCGTTCTTTTTCAGGGTTGGCCGTCGGGCTTAGGTATAGTTTGAACTCTTGCGCCCAGCGCCGCGCGGTTTCACGGCTGACATTAAACAGTTGGGATACTTGGGTTGCTGTGTACATAATTCACAGTGTAGCGTCTTTGCCTAGTGAGTACCAGCTTGACAATACCGCTAACTTACTTTGGCAGAATGGCGCGTCTATGGTACACTGTTTGTCACAGTGTCATAATGCCATGTCATTAATGCCAGAGGGTTGACCATGCCAGCACAACGAAAGCGCAAACAGTTTAAATTTTGGTTGGATCTTTTGAAGCCGCAAGAAAAATACCTTGCTGATGTGGTCGCATGGCTAACAGAGCAGGGCGAGTTTGTGCGGTCAATTCGTGATGGCTTACGGCTGATTTACGACCTTCGATTCCAAAAGGACACATGCAGCTTACTTGAAATGTTCCCGGACATCAGAGAACGGTTACAGGTATCGACCGCCGCACCTATAGCCGGTGGGGGAGGTGGGCAATCAGAGCTTGCCAAAGAAATCGCCGCCCAAATTATCTTGCAGGGTGGGACACCGGGCTATCTGATGCAATCACACCCTCTGCACAGTGATGACCTCATAACCCCAGCCGATATAGCGTATTTGGAACGACAGAAGAAAGCACCGATGAAAGCCGCAGCCGCGCCACCGAAAGCGGAAGCGCAGCAAGTAGCGGTTACGGTTTCAGCCGATGACATCGCGGATAACTTTTTGAGCATGTTTGATTAGAGGGATTTGAGGAGGGTGTGAGCGTTACCGCTACCGCTCACACCCTTACACCCAACGAGGAACACAGTACTTATCACTATCTAGCAACAATTATGTCTCAAAGGAAGCATCACACACCACCTAGTTAGCCCATTGCAAATAGGGCAGGTGGCCTAAATTTAGGGATTTACGCGGTAGGGCAGGTCTACAACACCTGCCCAAGCCGCTGACTCCAAATCGATCCATATATCAATAGGAGCTAGAGACATTATGAACGATTTACAGAACGGTATCAATGACCAGCTTAGCGATGCAGACGTGCTTAAAATGCTCGAAAGCCTACCACCCAAACAGCTAAAATTAATGTCTGATTTGGTGGAAGTTTTAGGCATGAAGGAACCGAAAGCGCCACCCTCAGGCGACCCCGTAGATCCCTATGGCCTGAATGATAAATCCCACCTGCACGACCGCCACGACATCCTGCTAACCGCCTCTGAGTATTCGTTAGGCGTGGTCAAAACAGGTGACACGCCACCCCGCAATGACGACTACGAATACCGCGACCTCGAAGACCTGCAACCAGTCATTGACGAGGGGTTGCTTGAGCTTCAGCGCCATGAAATTCGCGTCAGTGGTGAGACGGTGGACATTTACGCGCTGACCGACAAGGGCAGGGCTGAAATTGGGGCAGACGAGCCTACTAGCGAACCGGAAGCGGAGCCGGTACCCGCCGAGGGCAAGCCAACTATTTCAAAGGATCAATGTCAAACGCTTATTATGGACAGATTAGGGATTTACGTGATAAGCGAGTTAATGACCTCGCTCTTGATCCCATCCTATACCCTGAATACGGATGGCGAGATGAGCTTTCTTTGGCGCACGATTCAGCAGGGACTAACCAAAGGCTTCGAAGTGGTTGACGCTGTGGCGCTCAGTCAATACGCGGAAACACTATAGCGACCACCACCGAAAGCTAACCAGCGACCGAAGTAACCCGGTGGCGCGGCTGCCGGGGTTAGGGGGATATGTGAATAAAGAACAGATGCTTGAGCAGGAAAATAAGCGACTAAAGGATAAGTTAGCTTCACTTGAAAGAGAAAATAAACGGGCAAAAGATGAAAACACTCGCTTAACAGCAGAGGCTGCAACCCGTGATTCAATAGCTTATATTGCTGATACAAGTGGAATGGCGCGGCGAACGATTGAGGTCGTAAGCAAATTGCAACAAAAAAATGAAGAACTCACAAGAGATTTAAGCGAGTTTGCTGAGCAACTTTATGCTGCTCATGATGACGCTATTATGGCTTTACGGGTGAATTACGACGAGCTTACTGTAAGTATGAAGCTAACTGAGAATACCGAGCAGAAAAACGGTCTTAGTCATATCAGCCGCATTATTTTATCTTACTATGTGCCGATTCAAGAACGTGCAACCAAGATGGTGAATATGTTGGCTGTGGAAAGAAAAACAATGCTTGCGAAAGAACGGCGTATAGACGCAGACGTTTTAATTAATGAAATTGTTGCGAAAACCCGTGTAGCTACATTATACGAGTTAGAAGGCGTTGTTTTTAAATTAGGGCGAAAATATGCAGACGATCAGCGGGTGATCGTTAGCGAAATCATAGAGGAATTACATACGACCAAAAAGGTGAATTCGGATACTGTTTCGCGCTTAAATCTGAAGTGGGCAACAGAAGAAATAAATACTAAATTGGGCAGTCATTATTATTTATTGAAAGCCCTCAATCATGCTTACGCTTATCAAATGAGTCCCATGACACAAGAAGATTATGCTGATTTAAAGGGTATTACAGTAGCTGATCTCCAAAAATGGAGGACAATACTCAATAAAATGAATGATTTGGATCAATCTTTCAGAAATGAGCTTAAAGAGGTTCTAAAGTAGTTCCGGTTTCGTTCCGGTTTTATGGATTATTCTATAAATAGGCGAACTACTTCCTTCGGAAGCATCGCCAGAGTATAATAAAGATGGTCGAAGAGGGATGTGATTTTGGAATACCAGCCAGAATCAAAACACCCTCACAGGATACCAGCCCGTAAGGGTGTTCTTTTAGGAAATTGCCACAAAGCCCGCGCTGGGGAGTGTTGACTTTGTAGGCGTGTACAATCAGGATGGATTGCACCTTGAACAGTCAGATTATAGCACAAAACAAGCAGTTTCAAGTAAAAGCATTGTTAATGTGCTTTCCTATCTTTCGTGTGTCCGTCCCTTGTACAGCGCCCGCCCCGGTTACTCCCCAAGTCGCAAACCGGGGCAACTCAGCGCTTTACAAAATAGGGGCGGGGGATGCACAAACCTAACACCAGACCAACCACACAAAAACAAATAGATCGAGCTGAGCGGACACAATCCGCGCTTTTTGCTTACGACATGAAGCTGAATCCATTCCCGATTGCCTACGGTAACAAGCTGCCCATTAAAGGCACACCGATACAACCGCTGGACTATCAACGCTTGTTTTGGCACGAAAGCGAAATACGGAAACTGGTTTCACAGTTCGATGTGAACATCGCCATTAAGCTAGGTGCGACCAGCTTAAACACGTTTGTGATTGATATTGATCATCCGGGGCGGGCTATCGAGGCCATGACACGCCTAGCATCACATCAGATTCGGACGTTGACAGTTAAAAGCCCTAAGCGTGGATACCACTTTTATTTTAGTTGCACCGATTGCGCAATCGGTGGTGCAACGTTCTCCTATGGGGATATTAAGGGACAGGGCGGTTACGTCCTATTCGCGGGTAGCGTAGTGGGTGACAAACCTTATACGCTCGTTGATGCGGTCAATCCACACACGGACACAATCGACAACCTACAAGCATTATTGACCGACATTCTCGGTGAAACGATTGTTCTGAAGCGTACCACCTACGGGCGCAACACATGGCGCGATCTGCCAGCCGGAGCAGTCGTCACGCAGCGCGGGCGCTGGATCGCGCAATACTGCGAATACCTCGATAACCCGACACCTATAGGCAACCGCAAAAATAAGTTATTTGTAAACACGATTTACGCAGCGGCAACCGGTAAATCATTGGATGCAGTTGTATCTGCCGCCCATCGCGATGGCTTACCACAATCCGAAATCGAGCGCACGATTGAAGCCGCCAGCGCCGCCAAGGGTACCGCGTCGCCGGTGGTCGGTGGGCAGTCATTTCATTGGCACAGCGCTTTACAGTTCGTAGACACCTTTCATGGGTGGTCTACCGGTCAGCATGGCAATACCGAGCGGGCGGTTATGTTGGCATTGATTGAACGGGCGCGAGTGGATGCTAACGAGCAGGGTGTGTTTCGGGCCAGTATCCGAGAAATCAAGACTCTGAGCCAGCGCAGCAAAACAGCAGCTGTCAACGGTGCTTTAGAGAGATTGATTGAAAAAGGCTTATTGATTCGAGTTTCAGGAAAAAGGGGTTTACGGGATTGTGGAGTACCACAACCCGTTAACGGTCGCGTTGCGCCCAACGTCGCCTCTTTTGATAGTGTGAGCAAGAAGCTACAGGCTTCACGCTGGCGCTTTACAGAAATAACGTTGCAAAAGGGACACAGTATAGAACTACGTTCTAAAGAAACCGATGTATTTAATGTGTCCCTTACGCAACAACACCAGTTCATGCAGGATACCCGACGCGCTGATCTGCTAGAACGCGGTTCAATCGGTCAAACGGGCGTGAGAGTCTATGCCTATCTGATGGCTAATAATGGCGCACCGTCGCAAGCGGTAATCGCGCGGGCACTGGATATGAGTACCGCTGCGATTAGTCGCACCCTGCATAAGCTGGCAGGGCAGGAGTACAAGATTGTCGAATATGTGGAAGATGAGCGTAGATGGTACGCCGTCGCGATGGCTGATGACCAATGGGCAGAACTGGCTCAAGCCGAGATCAACATGCGTGGTAAAAGCCGCTACGAAGCGCGTAAAGAACGGTTTGCGACCGAACGCCATGCAAACCTGCTACATATCTATTACACGCTTTTAAAAGGCTATCAGGCGCGTTTAGAGTGGCACGAGCAGCAAGAACTAGCCAATGATCCCCTATTGGCTGAGGCGCTTAGTTTGGGCGCGAAAGTGGAGCGCATAGCCTAATGCTGACCACCACCAACGAACTCGCCCAACTGGAATCGGTCATCGAACACGGTTTAAAGACGTTTTACGAAGTGGGTGCAGCGCTGCTCACCATCCGTGACAAAAAGCTCTACAAAGCCCACCACAAGACCTTTGAAGCCTACTGCCAATCCCGCTGGGATATGTCCCGACCCCGCAGCTATCAGCTCATGGATGCGGCCAGTGTTTACAGCCATTTGTCTACCATTGTAGACACGCCACCGACCAACGAACGGCAAGCCCGCGAGCTGGCACCGCTCACCCCGGATGAGCAGGGTATCGTGTGGAGCGTGGTCGAGCAGACCGCGCCCGGTGGCAGTGTGACCGCTGCCCACATCAAATCGGTGGTGACGGTTTTCCGTGAGGTGATGGTTACGGGTGCGCTGGACGATGGCACGGGCAACCAGATCAAGGTGAGCGACATCGCCCGCGCTCAGATCGTCGAGGAGACCTATGAGCGGATGCAGCGCCAGACCGGTTATATCGTAACCAAGCAGTCGCAGACACCACCTGACAAACTCAACCGCGCTATCAAGATGGTGGAGGGCTTCAGCACGCTAGAGGTGCCAGCCGACCAGCGCCATGAGACCGCGTTGACCGCCCGCAAGATCGCAGCCGCGCTCACGCTGTGGGCAGATCGCTTGGAGGCCGCCTGATGGACAGTTTCATGATGATGGCAAGCGGTCATGTGGGTAAGGTGCAGGGCATCGGACGCGATAGGCAGGGTGCGCCGGTGTACCGCTTCAGCTTGGCGATTAACTTTAGCCGGGGCGACCACGATGAGACTCTATGGTTGCAATGCACCGTGAGCGATCCGCTGCTCAATATTGTGACCGAACGTGGAATCCTGACCGGTGACCATCTGCTTGTGGTGGTGGATAACGCACAGGTCAACGCGGTTCTAGCAGGGCAGGCGGCCAAGGGTTGGCTGAACTGCCGTGTCCAGCAAATCACATTCCTTGTATCGCCAGCCGTGCCACAGCTCGAACGCGGCGAGGGCTACGAATCCCGCACGATTTTAGATTATGCCGAACTTATGCGGCAGAAGGTGGGCTGATGAAAACAGCACTCAATAGTTATCCGTTTATTGACGAAGACTCTCGCTGGCCGTCATGGTTGGCAGCGACACTCGAACGCGCAGCCGCGATGGAGCAGCTCGCACCGTTAGCCCGCCGGGCAACGAAGAGGGCAGGGCGAACAGCGAAACCAGATTCCATCGAACCGGGCGCTGTGGAATCTTGGTATGAGCCTAATCCCTACCGCAACCCGGTGCAGGATGGCAACATGCTCGTGGTGGGTAAGTGGTTCAAGCGCCAGCCGGTGGCCGGATACCTCGAAAGCGAGGCCGCATGAGCGCACGACGGCATTACGCCATGCGAACATCGTATATCAGCCTTACCTATGTCCCTGCACGCTATGAAGCCGACCTGCCACCGGTTGCCTTTTGTAAGCAGTGCGGGCGGGAATTTAGGCAGGCAAGGCCACACCATGATTTTTGCAATGCGGAGTGTGTGCTGAACTACTACCGCCAGCAAGCGAGGTTAGCCGCATGAAGACACCTGAAAGCGTGCTACGGCCTACCCGTGAGCAGCTTAACAAGGCCGGTGCGCTCGATGAACTGGAAGCACGCTACAGAGGACGTGGCAACGGTTAAAAGGTAATTCAGGGCGGCAACCGTCGCCCCATAATAAGGAGATAGAGACAATGGAAAACACAGAACAGATTCGCAAGCAGTTTGCAATCGCACAGGTGGGCATTCAAGGTAACTATGTGATCAGTGGGCTGGGCATCGGACAGCATTTCACGGAGATCGGTAAGCTGGATAACAAAGACCTACCCACCGTCAAGGAATATATCAACGCGATGGAAGCACAGGGGTGGGAATACGTCGGCCAACCCATTACACGCGACACCCGACCCACAGCGCTTGATGACATTGCCCGTGATGGAGTGGTGATGAACTTCCGCGAGAAACCCCAGCAGACTAGTTTCGTGGATGGCGTGCTCACCTCAATCAATACGGGCCGTAACGGGCAGCCGGTGGAGCCGGAGGTCATTAGCACTGACGGGGCGCGTACACCTGCGCCGTTCCGCTTCTAGGACACCCGAAGACGCGGTATCCGGTCTCGCGAGGGCAGGGTAAACGTGGTCTGCGAGGGAGAAAAGTTTGTCACAAAACATATATGTAGAGAGAGTTTATATATTTTGTGACACGCAGTTTAGACCTGCTCCAAGCCTCGCCCTGCCGTTTCCAGTTCGTTGGTTTTGGGCATCAGACTTCATGAACAAATTGCGGTAATGGTAGGAAACAAGTTCTCAGGTGGATTGTATGACGAATCGATTGACTAACCGCCCGAAATAGCCCATAATATACAGTGTGTTTTAACAGACTGTATACACGAGAGGGCTAACATGGCTAAAACCGCGAAACCGATTGCTAAGGACTGCGCCGCAATTTATTTGAGAGTGTCTACTGATGAACAGGTTGAGGGTTTTGGTCTAGAAGTGCAGCAAGCAAACTGCGAACAGTACGCCAACGCGTTCGGGATTCCAGTATGCCGAATATTCATGGATGAGGGCGTATCTGGCACGAAACCAATTAACAAACGACCTGCCCTAAGCGCACTATTAGAAGCGGCGCAGCGGGGTGAATTTAATCAGGTGATTGTGCCAGCGATTGACCGGGTAGCGCGTCAATTGAAATTGTTCCTAGATATTTGGGACGTGTTAGAGGTCACCGGTCTAAAAATCATTGTGGTGAAAGAGCGCTTTGAGACCGATAGCGCAGCAGGGATGCTCATGAGAAATATTCTAGCGACCTTTGCCGATTACGAACGTGCTGTTATTCGGGATCGCACCACAGGCGGGCGGCGCAAACGTGCCCAAAAGGACGGTGAGCGAGGTGGTACTTTGCCCATGGGTTATAAGCGGCTTGCATCGGGTAAGTTTGCTGTGGATGAACACGGCGCATCGGTGGTGAGAACGATCTTCAGCTTACGGGGTGACAAGCAATCCTATGGCGCGATTGCTGGCATTCTGAACGCAAAAGGGTACATCACCCAGCGCGGTAAACAATGGCACGCCTCTAGCGTGCGTGAAATCGTCTTGAATGAGGGTAAATATAACGGCGCGTTGATGAACGGTTCAGCCGTTCAATGGCCCGCTATCTTGTAATGCTATGGAGGGAATATGCCAAAAGAAACACCTGCTGACAAAGCGGTACTCGCTGGCCGGTTGGATATTATCAAGCAGTTAGTGGTCGAGGGTAAACCGCAGCGTGAAATCGTGCGCTATTGTAATGAGAAGTATCCCGACTGGTCGCTATCCACGCGCCAGCTTCGCAACTATGTCTATGCAGCCAAACGGCTGCTCGCCAAGAGTGCGCCCAACATCGATATTGATGCGGAGTTCATGCTGGCGAAGATGCGTAATGATCTACTGTTTAACGTGAGCTTCGAAGCCAAGGATACCAAAACCGCTCTCTCTGCGAACGTGGAAAACATCAAGCTGATGCGCCTGAATGACCCGAAGTTTAAGAAGTCATGGCGCGAGAAGTTTGAGAAAGCGGGTATCAATCCGGATAGTGCGATGGATCAATTCGTAAGCATCCTGAAAGAGGAGGCTGCCAAGGCACATGCTAACACCGAATGAGCAACTAGCCGCCTTCCTCTCCACCCTACCGCAAGCTGACCGCGAGGCGTTTATCGCGGCTGCCATCGACCGCGCCAACATCGGTCACGGGCAAACTGATTACACGACTCCGGATGGCATCGTGCGCTTTGTGCGGGATGTCCTGTTAGCCGAGCCAGCGCCCTATCAGGAGCATATCCTACGGGAACTGGTTATCCATAAGCGCGTGTGCGTCCGTGGGCCGCATGGTCTCGGTAAAACAGCCCTGGCCGCATGGGTGGTGCTGTGGGGTATGTATGCGTTCGATACCGATGTCAAGATACCAACCACGGCGAGCGCTTGGCGGCAGCTCACATTTTATCTCTGGCCAGAAATAAGGCAGTGGGCAAAACGCGCCCAGTTGGATAAGGGTATGCGCATCCTAGACCTTGCGCTCAAGATGCCCAACAAGGAAGCCTTTGCGGTGGCATCAGATGATCCTGCCTTGATTGAAGGGGCTCATGCCAGCACACTCATATACGTGTTTGATGAATCTAAAAGTATTCCAGATGGTGTCTTTCAGGCTGCTGAAGGCGCGTTCTCCGGTGCTGGCACGGATACGGGCAACCGTGCCTATGCCCTCGCCATTAGCACGCCGGGTGAACCCTCAGGCGTATTCCATTCCATCCAGACGCGCCGTCCCGGTTATGAAGATTGGATAGCCATCCATGTGACATTAGAGGAGTGTATCGCAGCCGGTCGCATCAGCCGTGAATGGGCAGACCAGCGCAAGAAACAATGGGGTGAAAACAGCGCACCCTATCGCAACCGCGTTCTCGGTGAGTTTGCCGACAGCGGTGAAGACAGCGTGATCCCGTTGTCATGGGTCGAGAAAGCCAACGAGCGTTGGGAAAAGTGCAGCGGCATGGGTAGCGGATCGCTGTCCTATGGGCTTGACCCTGCCCGTTATGGGGACGATTCGACCACCACGGCCAAACTGGTGGGCCGCGTGCTGGAATCGCTGACCTACCGTGAGCAGCAGTCCACCATGCAAACCGCTGGCCGCATGGTTGCGCTGGCTCCGGATAAGAATACATCGATTGGTGTGGATGTGATTGGCGTGGGTGCCGGTGTCTACGACCGGCTGCACGAACTCGGTTACAAGAAAGCCAAGGCTATCAACGCCAGCGAGAGTGCCAAGGATGAACGCGGTAAACCGCTGACCGATGCCAGTGGGACGCTCGAATTCTACAACAAGCGCTCCCAACTGTGGTGGGCGCTGCGCGAAGCCCTCGACCCCGAAAGCGAAGATCCGCTCGCCCTGCCGCCGGATGACCGGTTAACCGGTGACCTGACTGCGCCTACTTATGACTACACCTCCAATGGGCGTATTCGTGTGGAGTCTAAGGACGATATTCGGGCACGGATTGGACGCAGTACAGATGCGGCGGATGCCCTAGCGCTGGCGCTCGATGCCGCTCGACCGGGACGCGGAGGTGCGACGATGGTCAGGGGCAAATACTCATTTGATGTCATGTTCGGTTATGAGCGCGAAAGCCGTCCATTCGACCGCATGAAGTACTTTGAGAACCTGAAAAAGCAGGGGCAAAAGAATAACTAACCGCAACCCAACGTAAACCCGTTCGCTGTGCTGTCAGGCTGCCGTAAGCAGGGCGAAAGCAGCCGAGCGGGCACGGTTGGCACCAGAACGCCGCAAATAGGGCTTAAAACGCGGAATTTGAGGTACTCGGTGGGCGAGGTGCCTGCCAATTTCTAAAATGATAGGTCTATAATAAGGAGGGGGTAGAATATTTTAGTGTGGGGGTATGTCTATGACCGCTGAAGTCGTGTTGATGAATAAACAAGCTGTTGCTTTAGCAGCTGATAGTGCCGTAACAATAATGGGGAGCAAAATATTTAATTCAGCCAATAAACTATTTAATTTAGCACCGGGTTATCCAATTGGAATCTTGATTTATAACAACGCTGAATTAATGGGTATACCGTGGGAAATTATCATTAAATTCTACCGAGAATATATACTGGAAAGTAAAACAAGATTTACAAGTTTGCAGGAATACGGAGATCACTTTATCCAGTTTTTAGATAAGAGAAAAGAAACGCTATTCAATGAAGCTCAGCAAGAGACTTTTGTGCGGCAGTTAATGCAAGGGTTAATGCAAAATGATATTCGAGCAACTGTAAGAAAAAAATTGGAAGAAATAATCCTGCAAACTGCTGCTAGAGTTTCTGATGACGATGTTGTCCAAATTACTAAAGCTGTAATTGAAGGACTTTGTAATAGCTGGCAGGAATCACCCGACTTATTCCCTACACTCAATACAGTGGAAATAGAAGAGAAATTCCAAGAGTGTTATGGCGATATTTTTGAAGAAATCTTTAATAATTTTTTGAGTAATTTGCCCATATCTAAAACCGATAAGGCCAGATTAAAGCGAATGTGTGCACAGTGGTCATATAAAGAACGGTGGTTTTTAAGTATATTTTCTGGTGTGGTGTTTGCTGGTTATGGAGAAAATGAGTTATTTCCGACATGCATAGCATACCAATTTGAAGGTATGATGTGTAATCAATTGAAATACAAAGCTCTACCGGGAGTGAGTATCAGTTTCGATAAAATACATGCGGGATTTTTACCATTCGCCCAAGATGATGTTATGCGAAATGTTTTAGGTGGTATTCATCCGCAATATTTGCAAGCTTTGCTTAGTTCTCTTGAGAATATGTTTATCCAAATACATCCAGAAAGAATTGTTGATTCAATTTCAGGATTGTCGGTTAGTGACAAATCAAGATTGTTACCAATTCTAACCGACATTAATACACGAGCTTTGCAGGAAGTGTTTGATAAAGTAAACCGTATAGTTGCTACAGATATTACAGATCCTATAATGCAAATATTGACAGTACTGCCAAAAGATGAACTCGCATCTATGGCCGAAACACTCGTCAGTATCACTTCATTTATGCGTAGGGTGTCGAATTCACGAGAAACCGTTGGAGGGCCAATAGATGTAGCAGTTATTTCTAAAAAAGATGGCTTTATATGGATTAAGCGGAAACATTATTTTGACAGTGAACATAATTACGAATTTTTGTAACTACTCAGGTACCCTTTTCTCCCTCATTTTCCAAAATGCGAGTATCGATTTTGGAACTAGGAGCGATGAAGTCTCCCTCAGATGGTTGAGATGAATTAGCCTTGATTACGCAATTCTCCC
>JACDGI010000652.1 GCA_013821665.1 Anaerolineae bacterium | reverse complement strand
GCCACTTCCGTCACCGAATACAAACGAAACTCGAATGGCAAGCAGCGGCTTTTGATGGATTGTGGAACTTTGTCGATTTCCGTCGTCGCCAAAATAAAGATAGCATGAGCAGGAGGTTCTTCCAATGTCTTCAGCAGCGCATCAAACGCGTTGCCGGTGAAACGGTGAACTTCATCGATAATGTAGACCTTGTATTGGCCTTCCCCCGGCGAGAAAGCAATCTTGTCCCGCAGATCGCGCACATCATCAACACCAGTATGAGTCGCCGCGTCAATCTCAATCAGATCGAGGTAACGGCCTTCATTAACTGCGATACACGCCGCGCATTCATTACATGGACGCTTATCAGGATCGGGATTTTGGCAGTTGATGGCCTTTGCCAATAAACGTGCCGATGTGGTTTTGCCCGTACCGCGTGGCCCGCTGAATAAATAAGCGTGGCGGATACGGCCCGTTTTGAGTGAGTTCCGCAAAGTGCGGGTGATATGTTCCTGACCAACCATGTCATCGAAAGACATGGGACGAAATTTAAGATAAAGAGCTTGTTTTGGCACAGTAATTTGCCTCCAACCTAGAGTCTAGCATTTCCGTTCGTGTGGGGCAATAGGCATAGGCAATGTTAACACAAACACATAAATCAATCGCCAATAATGAGAAAGACATCATAGGGACTACCCCCTATGACCTTCAACGGTGTTATAATGGAGACAAGTCGGCATTGAGAGGAGCAACTACTGTGAGCTTAGGTCCTACAGAACTAATTATCATTCTCGTGATTGTGATTTTGCTGTTCGGTGTCGGTCGCGTTGGCCGAATCGGTGGCGAGTTGGGGAGCGCGGTAGCAAACTTCCGTAAGGGAATGGAAGAGGGCAACAAGAAAGATAAGCCTGTTGAAGACGCAAATACTGCGGCTTTAGCTGCTGAGCTAAAGGTTGCCGAACTGAGAGCCGCTGAACTTAAAGCTGCCCTTAGATCATCTGAAGAAACCAAGGTCTAACAAAACCGCTAGTCTTCAAATGGCGAGGCTCTCCCCTCGCCTTTATTGATTCTACCCTGCTGCCGCTCTTCAATGATCGATGTGACATATCAAAATCGGTTTTGTAGGGGCGCAAGGCTTTGCGCCCTTTTTATAAAACAAACGAATATTACTTCCCCGACAACCGCTCGATTGCAATCCGCAAATTCAACAGCGGACGGTGTGCTAAACCCGGCGGCAGTTTCAGATTAAAAACCACGACTTCCTTATTCAGCTTCTCAGCGTCCTCGGTCAATTTTTCTTTCGCAGTCAACCACGCCACCACATTATTGGTCTTACTATAGGCTTTGTGCGCGGCAGTCAATCGCGACTGCCATGAATCCAGCTTAGCGGTCAGCGTTTTGCTTTGCACAATCCAATCGGGAGCGATGCCGTTTTCCTTCATGATTTTGTTGGCGAGCTGCATATCGGCTGGCACATGAGGATTAATATTCAGGTCGAGAGGTTGGCCTTCGCCGGGGAGGTTATTGAACTCGCCCGCTTCCATAGCCTTACGGATGGCAATGTCCACGCCCGTTTCCCACTGCTTCATCTCATCCTCCCTAACGTAAAACGCTTTTTTATCGAATTGAAATTGATTGTACTATTTTTCTCAATCAAATCCAATTACAAAACATTACGGATATTTTTATCTTTTAATATGCGGAACTGTTTGTTTTTACAAACCTGCCAAACCGATCACTAACTATCTATCAACCTTCATTGCAATCCACCTCCCTCAAAATGGTTAGCTCCAATACCTCGAAAGAGTTACAAAATGTTCTTCCAAAATGTAACCCCTTTGCTCTCAATCCGTTATATCATAGGTTTGTGTACGGCCGTAGGTGCCGCTGGCAAACCCTCCCTGCACTTTTCATCTTACGACTGCTAACTATAAACTATCTTTTGGCGAAATTGGCGGCGGCGGCCACCTTCGCCGAAATCGCCAACTTTTTTCATCGTTTTAGCCGAGAACTCATGCTTGAACCCGATAGATTCTTGGCAATTCCGCCAAAAAATCCGCCGTTTCCGCCAAATTTGCCATTGCAATTGATCTCAGCACCTTGTTTTCAACCGCCGCCATCGCCGCCGCCGTTTATTTGATCGCCACCGCTGCCAAATAAAAAAGGAGCGCTTACGCACCCCTTCGCACATCCGAATTTGAACTAACAATTACTGAACAGTCACTTGCCCTTGAGCCGCTTCCATAACTGTGTTCGCCAGTGTCCGCAAATCCGTAGGCTTGGTGCAGTAGCGGAAAACCTGTTGCTGGAACTTACCCACCAGCTTATTCGCCGGATCATTAAAAGCCGTCAGCACAATTACAGGGAAGGTTGCTTGCGGATAACGCACCTTGATCTCATCCAACACTGCCCAACCGTTCATTCCCGGCATTCCGATGTCCAGCAGCATCACATCTGGCATCCGCTCGTTCAAGTAATCCAATGCCAATTGACCGTTCGTCACATAATCAGCCTGTAAACCGGATCGCAAGAGTGAAGCCTGCACCAATTGTCCATATTCCACGGTATCATCGACGATCAGGATATTGGGCTGCATAATAATCTCCGCCAACCTTGAGCTATTTAGGAATAGTTTCAGTATATCCAGCCCAAGCCTTTAAAGCATTAATTTTTGTGAAAAATTTACGAATTTAACAACTCTTCATTATTGTTTAGGGGTTTGAAAGGTTCAATCCTGTATTTTCTCGGCTAAACACCTCATTTTCGACCAAACAGTAATACTTCACATTCTTCATCCGTCTAAAAGATACTGTTAAAATCCACCCAACGAGGTTCATGAACCGATGACCATTCCTCTATCCATACTTGACGTTACACCTGTTCCCTCAGGTTCAAACACTTCACAAGCGCTGCGTAACACGGTTGATCTCGCTCAATTTGCCGATGCCCGTGGCTTCACCCGTTATTGGCTGGCTGAGCATCACAATTCAGGTGGCATCGCCAGCACCACGCCCGAAATTATGATCGCACAAATCGCCCGTGAAACGGCTCATATTCGCGTCGGCTCCGGCGGTGTGATGTTACCGAACCACTCGCCCCTCAAAGTAGCCGAATCTTTCCGTATGTTAGAAGCCCTTTATCCTGAACGTGTTGATCTTGGTATCGGACGCGCCCCCGGCACCGATATGATGACGGCCTTGGCCCTGCGTCGTTCGGAAGAAAACCTGAACGCGGATAACTTCCCCGAAGAACTCGGCCTATTACTGGCCTTTGCCAACGGAACCTTTCCCGCCAATCATCCCTTCCGCACAGTCATGGCTTATCCCAATGATGTTCCCCTGCCGCCCATTTGGCTCCTTGGTTCCAGCGGTTTTAGTTCGCAGCTCTCGGCTGAGCTTGGCATGGGTTTCGCCTTCGCACATCACATCAACGGCACCGCGGCCATTCCGGCCATGCAGCTTTATAGGGATAAGTTCGAGCCGTCGGCATCCTTCCCCAAACCACACGCTATTCTCGCTGTGTCCATCATCTGTGCCGATACTGATGAAGAGGCTAACGACTTGGCGTTGTCCGTACAATACGCCTTCTTGCGCATTTCAACCGGACGATCCGGCCCACTTGCCAGCCCTGCCGAAGTCAAAGCCGCTGCCTTGACTCCCGTTGAACTCATGCAGATGAACGGCCTCAAGGAACGTCACTTTGTGGGCAGCCCTGCCACCGTCAGCGAACGCCTTTTGCCTCTTATCGAACGTACCCAAGCCGATGAAGTCATGGTATTGACGATGGTTCACGATCACGCCGCTCGTAAGCATTCCTATGATCTGGTCGCCACCATGCTAGACGTTCAATCTGTAACGTTGACGCTCACACATTAAATTGTGTGGGATTGGCTTTTTCCGTAGGGGAGAACCTATGTGTTCTCCCGTATTTGTCTTGAACTGGCCTTACCCCAGTTTAGCGGAGAGTAAAAATGTCCGTTAGGCTAAATGTAAGGAGCAGGAAATGGGAAACTATAAGAAATACAGTGATGAGTTCAAGCAAGAAGTGCTAGGAATGGTGGCAGCAGGCGAACGGAGTGTCAGCCAAGTGGAGCGGGATTTAGACATCACGCCAGGGCTGATCTACAAGTGGCAGCAGCGCTATCAGGTGGTGGAAGAAAAGCTGCAACCGAGCGCAGAACGGGCTGAGCAAGCGGAAATCCGACGGTTGAAACGCGAGTTGGAAATCACGCGCCAAGAAAGAGACATCTTAAAAAAAGCCATCCGGGTGTTCTCGCGGGGGGAATCGTGAGCCGCTACCAGTTCATTGCAGCCCATCGCCACGATTATCCGGTACATCGTTTGTGCGCCGTACTGGGAGTAGCCGCGAGCGGATTTTACGACTGGGTGCGGCGAAAACCGAGCCAACGGCAGCAGGCGAATGAGGCGTTGGCGCTGCGGATTCGAGCCATCCACAAAGCGAGCCGCCAGACCTACGGCTATCCCCGTATTCATGCTGAATTGCGTGAAGCAGGGGAACCGGTAGGCAAACACCGGGTTGCGCGTTTAATGACCCGAATGGGCTTGAAAACGCGCTGTCGACAACGCTTTCGGGTCACGACCCAAGCCAACCAACACCGTACACC
>JACDGI010000651.1 GCA_013821665.1 Anaerolineae bacterium | reverse complement strand
GTGGCGTTTGATATAACCACTGGAGAATTTGTGACTTTACCGCCGATAGCGGAGCAAGTCAAGCAAGACGGTTACATCACCATTGCTGGGACACTCTATCATTGCAATGGATACACCGGGAATGCGCCGTATTTATATTTGCGCTATGACTCGGTTAGCAAACAAGTTGTCTTACAAACAGGCTGGTCGAACGACAGAAACACTGTGCTTGTTTTGGAACAGACTGACATCCCTATTTGGAAACAGAATAGCTGGTCACCGGACTGCCGATATATTTCTGCGGCGTTGGGCGACAAACATCATACTGACACAGTTGTATGGGATGTAGTCATGCGCCGCCGTGTTGCAGTCTTCCCAGACGCACATGAGATCCCTCATCCTTTTGTCTGGTCGCCTTACAGCGGCTTGGCGCTGATCCAGACCCGCAGCGGAGGTTATCTGTGGAATGTAGCGACCGATACCAAAATGCTGCTCCATGATGGCGTTATTACCCGCAGCGGTTATTCTCCCCAAGTTACTAATTTCTATGAATTTAAGTGGGACGAGAAACGAGGGCAACTGCTCGCAGTAGGTGTGAATACACGTGATAGGGTGACTGCTTATGATGCTCATATGGGGCAGCAGATCGCTTTTTATTCTGTTCCACAACCCACAGGTATTGTCTCTTTTTACCTATCGCCTGATGGCAGCAAAATCAACGTTTATAGTGGGCGTTATTACTACGATTATTCGCTTAGTATTTTTTCTAAGCAAGAATCCAACCAAGTTATTTGGGATCGAGACCGTGGAACACCATTGCTCCATTTCAAGCCTCCTCACCCTTATATCCAGTTTAGTCCAGACGGACATTATCTTGCGGAAAAGACAAAAGGCGGTTTACTGGTATGGGATTTAACACATCCAAACGGCGACAGTTCTCCCTCTTACCGGCTTACGCTCAGCAATGACGGTACATATAACGCATATTTCTTCTCATTTGTGGACAATACAACATTTGAAGTCACCGTCGACCCAACTGCTGATAATCCGCACAAATTGGTAACGCGCTGGGATATTGTCAGCGGGGCGTTTCTCGGTAAGGTCATTCCGGCGGCTCCAGCATCCAATTGGAGTGCGCCACAATCTACATCGCCCGGTGTTTCAGGAATCGCTGGGCAACTGGGTGATGGTATTCCCTTCAACTGTCAATCAGGCGATGAACGATCCAATTTGCTTCTGCGCTACGAAACCGTCGTTTGCTGCTTGTCGATTGGTCAAGCGGGAAGCTGCTGAATACCGTTGAAGAGTCGCTACCTCAAATTACGCATCTGGGTTGGTCACCCGAATGTCACTACTTTACGGCGCAGGTTGAAGGGCAAGGAGTAGTTGTCTGGGATGCTCAAACATTGGTGCGACGGCAAGTTCTGCCTGAGCAGATTTCGACACCCGGCAGTTGGAAATATTTCTACTCGCCATTCTGGGTTTGGAGTGCCGATGATGCCTATGCGCTTCTGCAAACTGAAGACCGAACGGTCATGTGGCGTGCGGTTGACAGCGCCATTATTCCGCTAGGCCGCTTGATACCGCTGCGATACGGCACGTACTGGGATTATGGACGTAATCAAGTGATTATTGGCGGGAGTGCATTTGACCTCGATACAGGTGTGGAAAAAGCCTTTTGCAAGCAATTCAGAAATCACAACTTCATCATCCTAAACAACGGCAATATTTATGTATCTTTTACCACAAATCCAGAGGGGTATTACGATGTGGGTGGTATTGCAGTCTGTAATCTGAATTCAGTGGAAAGTGTCAATTTAGACACACCGCCCATGATTGCCGCACCGGGGCAAATTGCCGTCTCAGCCGATGGGCATTATCTGGTCGTTGCGAGGGATATGGTTCGCATTTGGGATTTGCAGAAGCTCTCGTCATACGTTGATGAACGCACACCCGTTTATGCTTATGATGGTCCAGCGGCGCGAGTGGTAAAAGTCCGGTTTCTTGACGACAACAATTTGGAAACAACCGACACGTATGGTTATGCCCAAACTTGGGATATGGTGAAAGGAACACTGCTTCCTGATTCTTAATTAGCCAAGCAAAGAACGCTTAAATCCTAAAGGAAAGAAGATTTGACCTAACTCTGTAGAGAAGTAACATTTTTCTTTGCATCTGTAATGTTTTGGGGTCAAATCAGACATGTTTTTCAGAGAGCTTTAGCGATAGGAATCCCAAAACGATCTGTATTCAACACGCCTGTCCTGATCGCTTCTAAGACTAGCCCTTGATGCCGGACATCAACATACCTTCGATGAAGTATCGTTGGAAGAAGACAAACAGCACCGCGACTGGCAGGGTCGCCAGCGTTGAAACCGCCATCGCGACCGCCCACTGCGGCTCGGAACTATGGGTTTGCGTGAAAGCTGTGATGCCCACCTGAATTGGCGCAAGGCTCTGGTCTTTGATTACGATCAATGGCCACAGGAAATTATTCCAACTCCACAGGAAGATGATGATCGCTAAACTCGCCGAACCGGATGCCAGCAGCGGAAATACAATCCGCCAGAAAATATGGAACTCGCCCGCGCCATCAATCCGCGCGGCATCGAGCAGTTCATCAGGAATACTGTAGGCAAATTGGCGCATCATAAACACGCCGAAAGCATTCATCACACCGGGAATAATCAAACCGGCATAGGTATCGTCCCAACCAAACTTACGCACTTGAATGAACAGTGGCACGAGCAGAATTTGAAAGGGAATCGTCATGACGATGAGGACGAAGCCAAACAAAAAGCGGCTTCCTCGAAAATTGAACTTCGCGAAGCCATAGCCCGCCAATGCCGAGAAAAACACGGTTACAACCACATCAATAATCGCCATCAAGGCGCTGTTGAAGAAAAACCGTGCCATTGGCACAACTTCAAACGCCCGTCGAAAATTAGTCAGTCCCTGAAATTCTTTGGGGATAAGCTCAATTGTGTTCGACAAGACCGATTGATCCGGTTTGAAGCTGCTAATCACCATGAAATACAGGGGAAATGCAAAGGTTATCGTAATCACCACGGCGATGATAAACCACATGATACCAGCCACATGTTTGTTCCAACGCGGTTGCGTACTCGTCGAAACCGCCCGCGTATTCGAAAGTGCTGGTGTGTAATTGGACATTGTCGCTGTTACCTTTAGCTTAAGGAATACTGATTACCGCGTGTCAGCCAGAGTTGTATCCCAACGACGATCATAATCATGGCAAACAAAACCATTGAAACGGCGGACGCATCACCCATCCGATAATACTGAAACCCGTATTTCCATATCAGCAGTCCCATCGTCGTGTTGACATCGATGGGCCCACCTTTACCCGGCGAAATGGCGTATTGCAGTGTGAAACCCTGAAACGCGTTGATCGTCGAAATGGCCGCAATGAATACAGCCGTCGGGCGCAGGAGCGGTAGTTCAACGTGCAAAAATGACTGAACAGGAGTCGCGCCATCCACCAACGCAGCTTGCCGCAGTTCGGTAGGGATATTGGTCAGGCCAGCCAACCAGATCAGCATATAAAAGGGGATGATTGTCCAGTTGGTGATAATGATCATCGAAATGGGGGATAGAGTCGGATTATCCAACCAGTTAATTTCCGCCGAACCGGTCAAGGGACGAACCACCTGCGTCAGTATGCCACCCGGTTGCAGAATGATACGCCAGACAATCGCCACTACAATCAACGAAGGGAGTACGGGCGAGAAAAAGAGCACTTTGATGATTTCGCGCCCTTTAAATTTTTGGTGAAAAACTATGGCAGCCAGCAGCGATAAAATCCAAGCTGGAATGGTGCTGCCCACGACATATCCCAACGTTACCGAAATTGACTTTAAAAATAAGCGATCTTTAAAGAGGTCAATATAATTTTGTAGCCCGACAAATACAGGCGGTTTCAACAGCGTAAAGTCAGTAAGGCTGTAGTAGATGCCGCTGATGATCGGATACAGGAAGAAGACCGCGAAGAAAATCACGGCAGGGAGAACAAAGACCAATCCCCAATATTGGCGCCGCTCGATAAAGGAAGTTTTTTTGGTTGATGCTGTCATGTAAACCACCTCACTAGCGAGCAGCGCCCATCGAGAATGAATGGGAAGGCATAACTTGCCTTCCCACGCTATAGCTTATGAACCGAATATTAACTCGCCGCTTTGTTGGCAGCTAGAATATCGGTCACTTCTTGTTGAGCTTCCGGCAGAACGGTATCCATGCTTTCACCGCCACCCAGCACACGATCACGGGCACGCATCAATGCATCGGCAACTTCAGAGAAGCCGTTGATACGCGGGTGGTAGCTGCTGGCACTCAATTCCTGCAAGAACACTGGCATGATCTTGTTGTTCTTGAAGTCGTCTGTAGCGACATAATCAGCCTTCGCCTGAAACAGACCCGCGATGTTCAGATAGTCCTTGGGATTAGAGGTCAAGTAACCGGCTAACTTCCATGATGCGGCCTGCACTTCGGGCGTAGCGCTTGAATTCACCATGAAGAAATAGGCGTAATTTGCAAAACCATTGTCGTTGACGTGCTTTTCCCAGTTCGGTACAGGGTGAATGGTATATTCGATCTTTGCATCTGTGACC
>JACDGI010000650.1 GCA_013821665.1 Anaerolineae bacterium | reverse complement strand
GGCACGCCCAACCACGACAGCCGGTTACTGCCCGGTTCATCGGGACTCAGTTCCGTATTATAGGCTTCTAAGCGGTCAAGTTCCGCTGGTAAATCGCGGAAGTACAATGGGCTGCCCTGTGTGATGACTGCCTTACTGATCCCTTGTAACGGCTGCGGCTGCACATCAATTGGGAAGCCATCCTCCGCCGCGACCACAATATTCAGCAGCGCACTCGTTCGGTCATAAAAGCCCACAAAGAACGAGGTGGCATCAAATAATTCAGCGATGCGTTCGCCAACCGCGTTCCAAATATCGTCCTGTGCCCCTTGCTGGGCCAGCGCCCGGCTGAAATCATTGAGCTTATCCACCAGCGAATTCCACCCGCCGCTGGTTTTCAAATGGTCGAGCCGTGCCGCCAGTAATCCGGCTAACAGCACCGCTGTATCCAGTTGTCCCGCGTCTTCCCGCGCCGCTAACCAGATCATGCCTCGCACAGAACCGGCATATCGCAGCGGCATCAATAGCCCAACCTCGTTGCTTGCCAATTCCGGTATCGGATCAGCAACCGTGTGCCAGCGTGGAGATGTCCAGCCTTGCCAGCTCAACCACGAATCCGGTGATTGCATCCATTGAATTAGGCTGTCAGGCGCTGTGAAACCGGGGTTAACGTAATAGTGCAGGTCAGAACTTTCCAGATTGACGACTGCAATCACCGTCGAACCGATTTGCTCACCCAGCCAATCTGCCAACTGTTGAGCAGCCAACTCCGACGTTTCGGCTTGGTTGATAGCAGAGATGATGGTTCCTAGGTTAGCAAACACAGTTTGTGGCACGGTTATAGCTTCACTTCTTTAGGCAAGGTACGATTACGCGATAATTCTCATGATTATCACACAGAATATTGCGCCTTCAGCGCCTTACAAATAACAGTATTGATACAAACACGTCATTTTTAGGTTATTAATACGCTCTGTAATGATTACATTTTAGATTATGGGCTATCAACCTTGCATCTCACTAACCAGCATCAATCGGTGCTGTGTGTTCAGTCAACCACTCCGCGATTTCCGGCACATCATGTTTGTCCTGCGCGATTTCGAGAACGAACGTATAAATCGCCTCGGCATCCCACGTCGGTTTGTAGCCATTCTTTTCCAAGAAGAGAATGGTAGCCCGCGTCGCCGCCCGTTTGTTACCGTCCCAAAATAAATGATGAGCCGCCACCGAGTGCATAATCGCCGCTGCCTTCTCCATCAGTGTTGGATAGGCTTCCGTCCCGAAGGCGAATAGCATCGGACGTGCCGCTGCTGCCCGTACTAAATGGAGTTCGCGCGCCAGCATCGGTTCGCCGATAGCCTCTTCTGCCGCCGCATAAATTTCACCCGGTGTCAGATAATGGATAGGGTCATCACTCATTAATGTGTTCTACACTCCCAAAAACGGGATCGCCCGCCGGATCGAGCGCAGCAGCAGCGCCACGCGGATCGCGAACGGATCACCGAGCGTCAGGTTTGGTTTTTGCATCAACTGGTTATCTACCAGCACCGATTGTGGTTTGACGAAACGCATGAGTCCTTCTGGCCCATTACGCCGCCCCATGCCGCTGTTTTTGACACCACCCATCGGCAGCGAAATCGTGCCAAACACCCACTGCGTCGCATTCACGCACACATCGCCGCTCTCGATCCGGGTAGCCAACTGTTCGCCGCGTTTGAGATCGCTGGTAAATATGGAAGCCGATAAGCCATATTGGTTATCGTTCGCCAGCTTAATGGCCTCGTTCGCATCTTTGACGCGCATTACCGGAATCAGCGGCCCGAACGTTTCCTCACGCATGACATCCATATTGTGATTAACGCCCGTTAAAATCGTCGGCTCATAAAACAGCGGCCCCAGATCAGGTCGGCGCTTGCCACCATGAATGACCGTCGCACCTTTAGCCACCGCATCCGCCACCTGCTGTTCAGCCCGCAGTATTTCGCGCTCGTTGGTTAAACTGCCGACATGCACATCAAAACCGTCGCCCGAACCCAACGTCAGTTGGTCGGCATAATATTTAATGCGTTCGACATATTGGTCGTAAATGCCATCTTCCACATACACGCGCTCGGTGCTGATGCACACCTGCCCGCAATTTTCCAGCGCCCCGACTAACGTTCCAGCTGCTGCCAGATTGACATCAGCATCGTTCAGCACAATCAAGGGATCTTTACCACCGAGTTCGAGGCTGCAAGGAATGAGTCGCTCGGCTGCACGCATAGCAATTTTGCGTCCGGTCGCCGTGCTGCCTGTAAATGAAATGTAATCGACCACATCCACCAGTGCCGCACCGGTGACACCCGCGCCCGTCACCACTTGGATGACATCGCGTGGAATACCGGCTTTGTACATCAACTCAATGGCATAAATCGCCGTATAAGGCGTGATCTCACTAGGCTTAAGTAGCACCGTATTACCCGCAATCAAGGCCGGTATCAGGTCGATCATGGCGTTGTTCAGCGGATAATTCCACGGGGTAATGAAACCCGCTACCCCATGCGCTTTATAATAAACGCGTGCTGTCTGCTTCATGGGGATCAGTGAACGCCGTCCCTGTGGACGGAGTAAATGCGCCGCGTGTTTGTGGTAATAAGCCACCACATTATCCACCACGAAAACTTCCAGCCACGCGCCAATTTCGTTCTTACCCGTTTCGGCACGTACCTTTTGGATAGCGGTCTTCTGGTCATCCCACAGCATATCGGCCCAACGGCGCAAAAGTGCGGCACGTTCTTTTGCACCACGCACTTCCCACGCAGGTTGAGCAGCACGAGCCTTTGTCGCTGCTTGGCGCACATCGTCGGCATTCATGGCTGGCACGCTGCCAATGACTTGCCCCGTCACCGGATTCTTGACCTCAATTTGTGTCTGCTGCCAAGTTTGTGCCGTGTTGGGTGCAGCCTGTTTTTCGAGCGTAACCATGACCGACCTCCTCGCAGAATCAAATAACTATTTGATTATATTGTACCCTGACAGCGCAAGTGCTCAAAATTCTACACTCGCCTGCGCTATAATAGACCCTACTCATAAACTCACCTTACGCAGACTAAAGGGATGCAAAACAAAGAACTGCTGGACATCTATAGTGATTATCTTATTAGCCCTTTGGTCAAACGATCGGAACTGTTTTGGCGGAAATGTTGGGAGGTAGTGTCAGCCATGACCAGATCTAACGTTTTCAGTTCACTGCGTCAGGTGAGTCAATAATGTAAATTATGCTAAAGGAGCGATTATGGCAAACAACCTTGAAGCTCAGGTTATTAAAGGGGAAGAACGTCTCAGGCAAGCCATGATGAACAATGATGTTGGGGTTTTAGATGAGTTGATCGCACCTAACCTATTATTCACTGGTCATTTAGGTCAACTAGCGAGCAAAGCAGACGATCTTGCTGCTCATCGAGCGCGTTTGCTTCGACTAGAAAAGTGTGAGCCTTCTGAACGGCACATTCAAGTTTACTCAGATTTCGCTGTTGTTTCTGTCCTGATGCATCTAGTAGGCACTTACGCAGGCGAACCAATTGACCAACGGATGCGATATACCCGTGTCTGGACACTTTATCCTAACGGATTGCTGCAAATCAGTGCAGGCCATATGAGTGAAATTAAATCATAGAGTAATGCAACCATCTCACCGCTGCGTAAGGTGAGTCATAAAGTTATGGGGAGATTGAAAATGGCATCAGGTTTACAAACGCGGATCTTTAAGCTGGTCACTGGTCTTCACGTCTTCCTCTACCATGCCAGCAGTGGCAAAATTTGGGGATCAATGAATGGCAACCCTGTATTGATGCTCACCACCACCGGCAGCAAAACCGGATTACCGCGCACAACTCCCGTGATGTACGTCCACAAAGACAACGAATATCTGATTGCGGCTTCGGCTGGCGGTTCTAATCAAAACCCGACATGGTTATCCAACCTGAATCATAATCCACAAGCCACCATCGAAATTAATGGCAAACAAATCAAAGTCAAAACAGTCATCACATCCGGCGACGAACGCGATAGACTTTACGAAAACTTCAAAGCGATGGGCAGCAATTTCATCGAGTATGAAAAGAAAACTACCCGTAAAATTCCGGTGATTCGTCTACAACCTGTCACAGCCTAACGGAGCAAGATCATTACTGCCAACATCATCACCCAAACTGCTGACCACGTTCGCGGCCTCATGCAAGGCGAGAGCAGTGGTCACGATTGGTGGCATATTTATCGCGTCTGGCAAACCAGCTTGTATATCGCCGCCCATGAAAATGTCGATGGTGACGTGGTTCAACTCGCCGCGCTGCTGCATGACATCGGGGATTGGAAATTTCACGCGGGTGATGAAAGTGTCGGCCCTCGCCTCGCCCGCGAATGGCTTGAATCGTTAGCGGTTGATGAAAAAATGATCGCTCAAGTTTGCGCCATTATCGCCAACCTTTCTTTTAAAGGTGCGGATGTGAAAGCCGCACCCCTCTCGCTCGAAGGTCAGGTCGTGCAAGACGCGGATCGTTTAGACGCGATTGGTGCCATCGGTATCGCCCGCGCTTTTGCTTATGGTGGTGCCAAAGG
Organism: Anaerolineae bacterium; assembly: GCA_013821665.1. Lineage (GTDB taxonomy): Bacteria > Chloroflexota > Anaerolineae > Aggregatilineales > Phototrophicaceae > CFX2. Next base: position 32 of record JACDGI010000650.1, on the reverse strand, counting down.
CCGCGAAATGCACGATCCGCAAGCCGCGCCCG
>JACDGI010000649.1 GCA_013821665.1 Anaerolineae bacterium | reverse complement strand
TGCCAAACTTGTCCATCAGCTTCATCATGTGTGCCGAGGATGGCAAGGGCTTTACCGATGTCGGGAACGTAAGTGAAGCTGTGGGGCGCATCCAAATCACCAAGGGCATTGGATGTCTTGCCCGCAAGTGCAGGGTGGACTAACAGGTCACCGCTGCCAAAGTACTCTGGGCCGATGAAGTCGGAAGCGCGTCCAATGGCGACACGCAGCTTGCCGCTGCGATGGGCATTCATGAGGGCTTCGCTCATGGCAGCACGGACTTTGCCTTTTTTGGTATGGGCATCGTAAGGCAAATTTTCGGTGATGGGGCGACCGTTCGGATCACCGTACATATAGACATTTTCCATGACGATCAACTTGGCACCACTGGCTGCAACCCCTTCTAAAACAGCCGCTTGCAACGGTGGGAATTTTTCCGCCCATTCATGGTAAGCCGGTTGGGCACATTGATAAACGGTGGTCGCGCCCTTGGTTAATTCCGCGACATTGGCGGCGTTATAGACATCACCTTTAACGACTTCGATACTAGTGGGCAAATCAGCCGCTTTACCGCTGCGGTTGACCATGCGGACGGTTTTGCCCATTTTGATGAGTTCGCGAGCAATGGCTTTCCCTACCGGGCCAGTTCCTAAAACGACGTGCAGTTCATTGGTATTCATGCTATTTCTCCCTGCGCCAAAGCGCATCTAATACAAGCCTGTGATTTACAGGACAATTCACAATTCGGTTGTTGGCAAAACGGAGTGGACCCCCACCCCAGCCCTTCATCAGCTACCTTCGCAAGCTCATTCGCTGATAGCCCGCAAGCGATGGAGGGAGGAAATTCAGTTATAGGGCGTGTTTAAGAGAAGTCTGAGGTCATCAGGCGATAGCGATCCTTTCTATTCGATTACGTTCTAAGTATGTTTAGGTGAGTGGCCGGAACCCCATCGTAATGAGCATGTTACGGATTTGTGCCTCATAAAATATGGGCACATCACCCACGTTAAATTGGATATGATTGAAAATTTCGAGATAGATCACCCCGTGCATTTGCGTCCATAAAATCATGGCGAGGTAGAAGGATATGGGTGCAATAGGATAGCTACCTGCGGCTATTAGCTCGTTCAAACGGGCTGCCACAACAGGCGGAATTTGATTATAAGGTGCAGCAGGCACGAGTTCACCGGTTTGCAAAGCTTCCTCAATAAATGAGACCGAAACGACGAAGGTGCGGACAACCGCCGGAACCGTCACATCTTGTGGTGCGACATAACCGGGGATCGGATTGCCGTAGATCAACTGGAAGCCAATCGGATTATCGACTGCCCAATGACGGTAGGCTAAGATTACATCCATCAGCTTGCCACCAGCGGTAGGCGCGGTTGAGTGTTCAGCAGCGGCTTCCAGCGCATCGGCTAAACCATTGAAGCTATCGACAATGAGCGCTGTGGTCAGTTCGTCCAAACTGGCGAAGTAGTGATAAATGGCAGGCGGTGTAATATCAAGCACTTTGGCAATGCCGCGCACCGAGAGGCCATTTGTGCCCTCTTCGGCCATGAGTTGACGCGCAACGGCTTTGATGGCTTGAGCGGTAGCGGCGTTGAGTTCTTCGTTGCGTTTGCGCGCCATTTATGTTTGCGACCTTATTCGGTATACAGCGTTTAACGAATTCCGATTTCATTTAATTTACAGTGTAAACTTAATTCTGTCAAGGAGGCAAAATTCGGTGGTAGCATTTGCCGGAGGATAAACCCTCCGGCAAGCTGAATAAAGCCCCGTAAAAGGCTTGTCCGGTATTAAAGATATCGTAGTTTGCCTCGCTGAGGGCTAAAGCCGCACGGCTAATTGCCAGACAAGCACACTAAAGGTGCTTCAATAACCGGTATTTCTGTGTTGATAAGCGCGGGCGGGATAAATCCGCGCCCCTACAAAAACAGGATTTTGGGCTAAAGAAGTACGAATCTTGTAGGCATTTGTGTAAAACAATACCGGACAAGCCTTAAACGGGACTGCAAAATAATTCAAGACGCGATAAATATCTTTCGAGAGATCATTTTCATTGGCACAAAACGGGCGGCAAGAATGCCGCCCCCACGAGAATGCGATGTGGGGAAATATGACATATATCATTTCCGCGTAATTACAAGACAAAAAGAACCATCTGGGCAAAATTATTTTCACAATCCTCCGAAAATTAGCTGATGAGAAGGCACTCGATTGCCAACGCTTACCCAACGCATCTTGCAGAGTGAGTGCGACGGTGGGATACTTGGCAAACGGTTCACATCCTATTACATAATGGTTTTCGTAATGCACTTAGCCCTCAAACGCACTACCCTTCTCGTATTATCCGGCCTGTTGATCGGCATGTATTTGCTGCCCGTAACAGCACAAGATGCTGGCGGTACGACCATGCCGACTCCAGTAGCACAGGCTACACCGACACCGATTCCACGTCCGCAACCGGCGACGGTGCTGACCCAAGACAAAGCCACGCTGGAGGTGTACTTCACCAGTTTGGCGCAAGGGAGTACGGGACTGCTGCATGTCACAGGTACTGGCATCGCGGGCGCGAAATCCAGCTTTCTGGATGATCTGGTGGATTTCTTCCCGATGCCCAACGACGGTTTTTACGGTTTAGTATCAGCTAGTATGGAACAGACTGCACGCAACTACACGCTGGATGTGCTGGTGTGGTACGAGGATGGTACACGCGAAACCATCAGCACTAAAGTTGATGTAACGGTCGGGGCATTTATCAAACAGGTGGTGACGCTGCCGCCGGATAAATCGTATCTGGCTGACCCTGAAATTGAGCGGAATGAATTTGCAAAACTCGAAAGCATTATGAGCGCCACCACACCCCAGCGCATGTGGGACAGCAGCGGCTTCCAACTGCCGATTCCCGGTGGTGAATTGACCTCGCCTTTTGGTGCCTTCCGCAATTACAACGGCATTATGGATACACGGCATACGGGTTGGGACATCCGCGCGACATTAGGCCAGCCAGTGATGGCAAGCGCAGCAGGCAAAGTCGTTTACACCGGATTGATGGATATTCGCGGCAACATCGTGGTGGTCGATCATGGTATGGGTGTGTTTTCGACCTATAACCATTTTTCGCAGACCCATGTTACACGCGGGCAGACGGTCAATGCAGGGCAAGTTCTGGGCGTGGTCGGCAACACGGGACGTACCACAGGCCCGCATTTCCATTGGGAGATTGTGGTGAACGGTAACTTTGTCGATCCGGTGCAATTCATCCAAATGTGGAAACCGGGGTAAAGATTGAACTGCTGAGACGCAGAGATCAGCGCAGAAAGATTCAACCACAGAGACGGAGAGTAATGGCACACTAAAAGATAAAATTAGCGTTTCCAGAACCCCCACCCTAACCCTCCCCCGCAAGCGATGGAGGGAATAAACCACAGCGCGATAGCCATTTTAAGAGAGACGCAGCAAAATCCAAAGTTTTAAACGCAAGTTAAAGACTTCGCGGTATGATGTGGGCTTCTAGCTCATTGAGTAGGAAGCCGCATGACGACCACAACTCCATCAACACAACCGACAGTGACCTACAGCGAACTTATCCGCTTATTTTTTCGGCTGAGTTTGACGGCTTTCGGCGGCCCAATTGCACACATTGCAATAGCTGAGGATGAGATTGTCACACGGCGCAAGTGGATGACACGCGAACACTATCTCGATTTGGTGGCGGCGACCAACCTGATTCCCGGCCCAAACTCGACTGAAGTGATGATTCATGTGGGTTATGTCACACGCGGCATTCCGGGCGCGTTGGTGGCAGGCGTATGTTTCATCGGGCCAGCATTTGTGCTGACGCTGATACTGGCCGCTCTCTACGCCAGCAGCGGACAAATCCCACAAATCCAAGCTGTCTTATGGGGCATCAAGCCGGTTATCGTAGCGATTATTGCCCAAGTGGGTTATCGGCTGGCAATAACCGCACTCAAAAATCGAATGTTGTGGATACTGTTCATCGTGTCGGCAATCGTGGTTGTGTTGACACCTGTGCCGGAAGTGATCGTGATGGTCGTGGCGGGGGTGATCTATGGGTTATATGTAGCAGGGATTAGCGGAACAACTGCGGCAACTCTGGCGTTTTTGCCAAAGATTACGGACACGATATATCGTGTCCCTACATTCAAGCCGATAGTGTTTCAGACTTTAATTGCTGCACCGCCGAGTTTGTGGGACATCTTTTTCTACTTTTTCAAAGTGGGATCGGTATTATTCGGCAGCGGCTATGTGCTGATTTCGTACATTCAGCAAGATGTGGTCAATGGCTTTGGCTGGCTGACCGGACGGCAGTTATTGGATGCGGTCGCCATCGGCCAGATTACACCGGGGCCAGTCTCGACAACGGTGGCGGTTGTGGGTTATATCATCGCCGGACTGCCGGGGGCGATGGTGGCAACATTGGGCATCTTCCTACCGTGCTTCGTGCTGGTGATATTGACCGCGCCGTTGATTCCCAAAATGCGACAGAGTAAGTTTCTGGGTGGGTTCCTATCGGGTGTGAACGCGGGTGTCATTGCGGCTATATTGGTGACGTTGATCGAGCTGACAGGCGCAGCTTTACGCACCATCGACGGCGAGGCTTGGAG
>JACDGI010000648.1 GCA_013821665.1 Anaerolineae bacterium | reverse complement strand
GCCCAGAAGCCATTACTCGCCACCGCACCATCGCCGCTAAAAACAATCGCCATGCTATCGGTCAATTCCGATTCGCCAAGTTGATCTACACGGTAACGAATGGCCTGTGCCCAACCGACTGCCGGTGTAAACTGTGCCCCGACATCGGCGGCCATCGGCAAAATTGTGGCCCGTCCTCGAGCCGGTAAATTGAAGACTACGCCAATGTCTCGCCCGTTGCTGAAGCCACCCGCCCGTGCCATATCGGAAGCAATCGCCTCTTCAATCGTCAAACCACTACCAAAAACAAAGGGTCTTGAACGATAATAGGCACTCGCCGCGTCAAAAGGCCGTGTCATCAACTGGCTGAGCAGTACCTGACCCAATTCGTGGCCTCGTGCAGAAAATTGGTAGTTGATATACCCTTGGGGAACCAGTTCTTGCTCTTCAAGTTCATCGACATAACGAGAGGTCAAAACCAGTCGTGCAACTTCGTACCAATCAAATGCCGGATGTAATAGGCCCAAATTATTTTCTCCAGAAAGTTATTGCCAAGAATAAGTGAACATCGTTAACATCCTGAATGTACTTATACTATAGATCCTTTTCAACACATCGCTCCGATGACGTATCATCCAAGCGAACTATTTCGTATACTTTGATGAATCACCCAAAGGATTGCACATGGAAAAGAAGCTTCAAGAACTGAAAACACGCTTGATTGAGATCGACGACCTGAACAGTGCTGCCGCACTTTTGTCGTGGGATCAATCGACGTATATGCCTCCCGGTGGTGCCGAAGCCCGTGGTCGCCAGATGGCAACGCTGGGCAAATTGGCGCAAGAAAAATTGGTTGATCCGGCTATCGGCAAGCTGCTGGACGATTTGCGCTCGTTTGAGGATAGCTTACCGTATGATTCGGATGATGCCAGTCTGATTCGTGTTTCGCGCCGCACGTTTGAGCAAGCGGTTAATATTCCGCCGTCATTTGTAGCTGATTTTACTAACCACAACGCACTTTCCTACCAAGCATGGACGGAAGCTCGACCCGCCAACGATTTTAACAAAGTTCGTCCACTGCTGGAGAAAACGCTGGACTACAGCCGACAAAAGGCCGAATATTTCCCCGGTTACAGCCATATCGCCGACCCACTGATTAATTTTGCCGATTATGGCATGAAAGCCTCAGATGTCAGCGCTATTTTCAAGCAACTGCGTGACCAACTGGTGCCGATTGTGAAGGCCATTACCAGCCAACAGCCGACTGATGACTCGTGCTTGCGGCAATTCTATCCGCAGCAGCAGCAGTTGGATTTTGGTCTCAGGGTTATCAAGAAATATGGCTATGACTTCAATCGTGGCCGCCAAGATTTGACGCATCATCCGTTTATGACCAAGTTCTCGCTAGGTGATATTCGCATTACCACCCGTGTGCGTGAAGATGATCTTGGTGACGCGCTGTTCAGTACGATGCACGAATCCGGTCATGCGATGTACGAAATGGGCATCAATCAGGCTTACGAAGGCACGCCGCTGGCTGGTGGTACATCATCCGGTGTACACGAAAGCCAATCGCGGTTGTGGGAAAATATCGTTGGACGCAGTCGCGGCTTCTGGGAACATTTCTATCCACAGTTGCAGGCTGAATTCCCAACTCAATTGGGCAATGTTTCGCTGGATACGTTCTACCGCGCAATCAACACCGTCAAACGTTCGCTGATCCGCACGGATGCCGATGAAGTGACTTATAACTTGCATGTCATGATCCGTTTTGATCTCGAAATGCAACTGCTGGATGGTTCGCTGTCAATCCGTGATCTGCCGGAAGCATGGCACGAACGCTATGAAAATGATCTGGGTGTGACAGCGCCTAGCGATCAAGATGGTGTTTTGCAGGATGTCCACTGGTATGCTTTCACCATCGGTGGTGTGTTCCAAGGCTACACGCTGGGTAATATTCTCAGCGGTTTGTATTACCAGAGTGCTTTGAAGGCACATCCGGAAATTACGGATGAGATCAACCACGGTCAGTTTGATACGCTGCATAATTGGCTGCGAACCAATATTTATCAACATGGCAGCAAGTACACGACTGCGGAACTGACCGAACGAGTCACCGGTGGCCCGCTGCGGATTGAGCCTTATATCCAATATTTGAAGACCAAGTACGGTGAGCTGTATAAGCTGGATTGATTGACGTATCCCGAAATGCACACGGGAACAGAAGCCAGCGGACAGGTCTAAGACCTGTCCCTACGAAATAAGAATCAACAAAAAAGGGCATGGTGCTGACCATGCCCTTTTTATTCATTTGAACGGTGGGTTATCTATCCCGATTTCGCTGGGATAACCAATTCCTGACCGAGGTTAATGCGGTTGGGGTTGGCGATGTTGTTGGCCTTCTGAATAGCGTCTGCCGTTACACCAAACTTCAAACCAATCGTATAGAGAGTATCACCGCGTTTGACCACATAGGTTTGGCTGCCGCTGGGCAGTCCAGTCGCGGCTGGCGCAGTGGTCGATGTGGCTTGAACGGTGGTGCTGCCCGTATTACCGCCGCTGGTGGGCTTGCAACCCGGAACTTTCAGCACATCACCGGGCTGAATAATATCACCGACCAACTGTGGATTGGCATTCCGCAAATCGGCGACTGTTACTTCATACTTCAGGGCTATGCGATATAGCGTATCACCGGCTGCTATTGTATGCGTACAATTACCAGCGGTATCAACGGGAGAAAAGGCGGTCGGTGTTATTAAACCGGATGGCGTGGCGGCGGATTGACCTGTATCACCCGCACTTGTTCCTACCACAATCGGTACTTGCGTGATCGGCCCTAAGGGTCCCGATGGGGTGATAAATTGGCTTTCGCCGGGTGTTCCACCGACTTCGGTCATTTGTCCATTAGCATCCGTTGGCGCGACAAGCGGTGTTTCGGTGGCAATGGGTGGCAGCGTCGCCGAAATAATGGTTAAGGCTACGGGGGGATTGGTCGTATCGGTGTTTCCAGTATCAATGGCATCCGTGCTGATTGTGTCTGGCAATGTACCGAGCGTCGGTGTGTTTAATATGCCCGGATTGCCTGTGTTATTCGTGTCACCGGTGCCACCATCTGCTTGAGTCGGCAAGGGAATCGAAGTCGCTGGAACAACCACCTGTTGATTACTGACAATCGGCTCTTGCAGCGCAGTACCCGCTTGCTGGAAACAACCCGTTAATGCGAGTGCAATTGGGGTGATCAACAACACAAATCGGTTTCGGAAACGCATACGGCATGACTTTCGTTTCATATTCGTTACATCACCTTCACAGCATACTACAAAGCATTAATCTAAGCAAAGTCTCAATGCAATAGTCTTGAAATTACCTATGGCGCAAGCTACAGTATAAAGAGACATCATTGTCACCATTCAGCGAGTTTTAAAAGGTAGTGCCTGTGTCTTCAGAGGAAAAAAAACGTATTCTGGTTGTAGATGACGAACCTGCGATGCAAGAACTGATACGGCTTATTCTTGAACGCTGGGGCTTCGAACTCATACCCGCTTTAAACGTGGCTACTGCCGTCGAAATTTTACGCCAAAAACCGCTGCCTGACCTCGTTTTGCTGGACATGATGCTGCCGGATATTGACGGGCTAGAATTATTACGACAAATCCGTGAGACAAAAGTCTTCGATAACCTGCCGATTATCATTGTCTCGGCGGCGGTTGACTCCGACCGAATCCGCAAAGGGTTGGATATGGGGGCTGACCGCTATATCACCAAGCCAGCTATCAGCCATAATCTACTCAAAACCGTACAAGAAGTCCTCAAAACCGGACGACGTACCGCCACATAAAATCAGGGCCGTTCCAGTTCATATACCGCAAATGGCGCGTGATGATAGGTCTCGGCTACTTTGAAGCGTGCTTCCCTCAACGCATCTAACCACGCTTGACCATCTGCCCAATCCGGCACGACGAAGTAGCGAGGGGCGCGATCAGCCTGTAACAAGGCATCGTTGGCTAAGGCTTGCGGCGTTGGATAGTAGACGCGGCGCTTATCCGACCACGTTCCCATATAATAACCGAGTTCCCAACCTAACCAATGGTCGTAGACAATGGCACCCAAGCGCTTACTATTTAGATAATCCGCGACTTGCTCAATACCGTTGTTCTGGCTTCGATCTCCGCCAATCGGGAGCTTATCTTCGCTGGCTGCCCATGCGCTAGGCAGACAAATTGCCAGCAGTATCACGGCGACTAAGGCCTGCATTTTAACGTTTTTTACGGATTGTGAAAGACGACTTAGGCCGCGTGCCAATAATAAAGCAACGGGTGGCAGAATCAGCAGCAAGTAACGGTCATATATATTGATGGCGACTAACCAATGAACGAGCATGTAAATGACGATAAACGCAGTAAGCAAAGCATCAATACATGTGTCGGATGAGAGGCGCTTCCGTGCCTGTTTGACCAAGCCAACTAGCGCGATAACACCCAAGGTTAGTGTTACAAGGCCAGCGCCGATCAGGTATTGTCCGTAATACGACCATTCGAGTAGTCGTGGTAGGAGTTCATCCAGTCGAACCAAGCGTCCCGGATCATTGTTGACGGTCGCCAATGTCCACATGCTGGTTACTTGCCCACGAGC
>JACDGI010000647.1 GCA_013821665.1 Anaerolineae bacterium | reverse complement strand
CTATAGGCAAGAATGGTATCAAGTAAACGATCAGTTATGCGAGAGGCACTCAGGTTTACATCCGTGAAAAATGTTGCTGCTATCTCTTGATTACCGAACTGAAATGTTTGAGATCTAAACTGTGGATTCTTCGCTAAAAGTTCCGAATAACCACGAATTGATACATTTTGTTGGCGTAACTCAAGGAGCATAATCCCTAAGAATTCTGCCGGAGAGTACTTGAGCTATTCTGAAATGTTATTCGGATCAAAAATTTCATACACCTGCTTCTCATACCAGTTGTCGCTGTCAGTCATATTTCCTCCATAAGTTACTTATTGGAAGCTGCCTTGTGTGTTGAACATGAAGGCGAAGAAGTTGACCTGTTCGTCAGGAGTCATGGGACGCGGGCGGGCGAGGTCGTCAATGATGCCGGTGAAGAGATCGACATTGAGCAAGTGACCTTGATAAATATAGAGTTCGTCCATGAAGAAGCGACTGTTGCCCCAGAAGGGTTGGTCAAAGAAGAGGTTGCCGAGGCCGTAATGAATGAAGGATTCTTGTCCGGTACGTGCGCCGTAAAAGTCGAAGGTTTGGGGTTTATGGGCTTGGGTGCCAATGACGACATCCGCGCCTAAATCGGCTAAGCCTTGAAAGTCGGATACTTGCTTATCGGTGGGTTTGTAGTCTTCATACTCCTGATACTGGACGGTGACGACTACAATATTATTTTCAGCCTTGAGTTGAGGGATGACCACGCGCAGCCAATCCCAATCACAGAATGCCGCGCCGGGTGAGGCTTCTTTGGCGATGGCGTAATAGGGGCCGATCCAATTACAGGCGAGCATGGCGATTTTATTGTCGTGATGATCGAGTAAAAGTGGCTGGCGGGCAGCATCCAAATTCGCGCCGCCACCGATAGTATAGATGCCGTGATCTTGATACCACTGAAGGGTTTTGAGATAGTTATCGGTGCCGAAGTCATTGTTGTGGTTGCCGGTGAGTTCGACAATATCCAAGCCGAGTTTGGTGAGCAAATCGAAGTGTGCTTCTCTGGAGCAAAATTCGCCAAGCTGATTGGTAACGGATTTGGGACAGTCGGGCGAAAACGAGACTTCGTTACTGGTATGGAAGAAATCAGCATGACTGACAAAATCTTGAATTCCGGAGGCTGCCCAATCGACTCCTTTTTCGTCCAGTTCTTTGCGGGTGAGGCGGGTGAGGGCTGTGACACCGGACATCAACAGGCGCGTGAGTTTTTGTGGTTCGTAGTTAGGATGGTCAGTGTGGAAAGCGAAGGGATAGGTTTGCAAATCCATGTCGAGCGGATGCTGACCGTTGATGTGGAGGACACGATAATGGGTGGAGAGACGGTCGAAAGCCAGCAGCGAATAGAGCGTGCGATCACGCCATAACGTATTTTGCAGGGCATCGTCGGCAACAATCATGGTCGATGGGGCAACGTTTACACCGAGGCTTTTCAAGGCCTGAGCAGTGGTTTCATCAAGCGTGAGTTTGGAATCAGCTTGACCGTTACGCAAATCTCCAAGTTGGTCGAGAGTAGTCGAGATTTGCAGACTCGGAAAAGCAACCACAGGCAAAAAGAGTGACCAACTCTCGGTAGCGGTTGTCACTGGTGCGACAGTCGAGGTTGGGACAGCGGTGGGCATGGTTGGAGCAAGTGTAGCTGCCGGAACATTTGGTGTATTCGTCGCAAAAACAATTGGCGGTGGGGTGGGCGAGGCGGCGGTTTTCCAATCGGCGCTGTAAAAGTCAAGATATTCGGCGACATGTAACTGCCAGTGAGCGTTATTGTGCTGGCCTTCAGGATAAATAGTGAAGTCGTGTTGAATACCGCGTTGATCGAGGCGTTGGTGCATGAGGTCAACACCGGGGGCGGCATAGTCAGCATTGCCATGATCGAGTTCAATGCGAAGGGTATCTAAATCAGCGGCATTATTGGCGAGTTTGAGCGGGTCATAATCGGGTGGGGCTTGACCTTCGGCAAAAAAAGCGCTGTGTCCACCAACCGCGCTGAAAAGATCGGGGTGACGGAAGGCGATTTCATATGCCCAAAAGCCACCGCGCGAGATGCCACCGATGGCACGCGATTCGCGGCGGGCATCAATGCGATATTGGCTTTCCACGAGCGGCATCAGTTCTTTCAAAAAAACATTTTCCCACGAGACAGCTTCAAATTGATTTTTGTTGGCAAGCCATTCACCAAAGGGCATAACCACAATCATGGGTGGAAGGGTGCCATTGGCGATGCCAGTATCGAGCGCGGCTTGGATGCCCAAGCGTGCCCATTGGCCGTCATCATCGCTGGAGCCGTGCATGAGGTAAACAACGGGATAAGTGACAGTGGAATTGTCATAGCAAGGCGGCGTATAGACGGAATGATAAAAAGTGGTTTCGGCGGTTTCGCTGCGAAAGTGGCTGCGGGTTATCGTTCCAGTAGACGCATCACAGGATTGAGCAAAACCGGGGCGAAAAGGAATAAGCATCATTAAGATGAGGGGGAGGATTGCCAAGATATAGCGTGGAAGCAAGCGAAGTGGCTTAGTAAATTGTGTGTAAAATGTGGAGGGATTATATAATATCTCCACATATGTTAGCGTTTGCTTAGTAACCGAACCTGATTCAGCACTCGTTCGTATACGATACTGGCGCACTTGCCGGTTAGCGACAAAATCGCTGATTAGTTGCCATTCAACCCGTATACTATCGAAGACTTTAGCCATGACTTCCTCGTCCATTGCCTCGACTTATTCTTTAGCGGAACGCAGTTTACCATATTCCAGAACCCGCCGAGTGAGCAGCTTTTGGTGGGTTATCGTGCTGATGCTGGTGGTGGCATGGCTCGGAATCAGCGGACTCGACAAAGATGCGATGTGGTATGACGAGATTTATTCGTATATTTACGCGGGTGGGCAGCAATATGGGCCAATCCCGTAGGAGAAGTTTATACGCGGGTGGTGACGCAGCTTGAACACGAGAAAAACCCACCCGGCTATTACATATTATTGCACTTTTGGCTGACAGCGGCAGGATCATCAGCACTGGCAGGGCGGTTGTTTTCGCTGTTGTTTGGGGTGCTGTCGGTGGCGCTGAGTTACCGGCTGGGGTTGGATTTTGCCAAGAGCGTTCGCATATCGTCAGCGGAATTGGTGGGGCTAGGGGCAGCGGTCGCGGTCGGAGCATCGGCTTATTACATCTATTATCTGCATGAACTGCGGGTTTATACGCTGGTGGTGGCGTGCAGCGCGTTCATGGTATGGGCCTATTTGCGACTGATTCAAGCCGAGAAAAGACATTCATGGGCGCTGCGAATTGGCTTTGTGGTGGTGACGGCAGGTTCACTTTATTTCCATTATCAACTGGCGTTCGTGCTGGTGGTTATCGGGTTATATCATCTGTTGATGGTGCGGAAGGATAGGCAGTGGTGGCGGGTTTCGCTGCTGTTGGTGGCGGCAGGATTGCTTTATTTCCCTTGGATATGGACGCTTTATCAGTTTTCAGAGGCCAGCAAGGTTAATCCGGTGGTGGGGATGAGCTTGCTCAAAACGGTGACCTCATTGGCGCTGACGTTTAGTAATAACAGCGTGGCGCTGCTGGCTGTGCTGATCTTTTTTGCGATTTACAAGCAAGCGCGGCGGCTGCGCTTTATTATTTTTGTGGTGGCGGTGGGAGTGGGTGTCACACTGGCAGCAAATGTTTATTATCCGTTCATCAATCAAATTCGCTACATCATTTTCCTGTGGCCGCTGCTGGCTGTGTTGGTGGGATTGGGTGTGGAGCGGTTGTGCCGTCTGGGTGTCGCGCCAATGGTTATCCTTGCGATTTGGGTGCTGGCGGCGCTGTGGACGATTGGCAACAACGATTTTAGTTCGTACTTGTACGGGATTATTCCCTCGTGGCGCGAGTTTCGGACTGAATTGCAAGAACATGCCGAAGCGGGGGATATGGTGGCTTACCACGCGGGTAATTATGATTGGATCCGGTCACTGGAACTCGATCATTATTTATATGGCTTGCCAATTAAGCATCAGATGACGGAATATATCCCCGGCAAACCGGATAACGACGATTATTTTAACCACGCCAAAAGTTTTGTCGATCAATCGCAAAATATTTGGTTGGCGGTGTCGCATGTTGATCCACCCAACTTCCGGTTGGCGGACTTCGAGCGGGCGTTGAAAAGCGAGCAATTTGCCGAGTGCTATACGGCATTGGATGACGAATCGGTCACATTGACGTTGTACACGCGCCTAAAAAATCCGGCTGATATGCCTATGCAATTTGGGGATGGTATCCATATACAACTGGCAGAGACCGTTGATGTGAGTGCGAGTGGGCAGGTAACCGTCGTTTTGGGATCATCCAAGGCGGACAGTGTGCCGAATGACCAATATTCGGTGGCGGTGCATGTCGTGGATGCGGCTGGCAACCTTGTGGCGCAGAGTGATTATGGTTTGCCCAATGCACAAAATGCGTGCCATCAAACCACATTACAGGTGCCAGCGGGCGCATACAGTTTGCGCGTGGCAGTGTATAATTGGCAGACTGGTAAACGCTTGATGGGGATCGATTCGGCGACCGGGGAAGATGCCGACCGTTTGAAGGCGGCGGA
>JACDGI010000040.1 GCA_013821665.1 Anaerolineae bacterium | reverse complement strand
GTGAATAGTGTGGCTGTAACCAGCACTAAAACGCTGGCGATCATACTGGTGTTGTTCAAACTGGTATCGTCATATTGTATCGCCACGTTCGCGCGTAATTGGTTTGTGATGATCCAAATCGCCATGAAGACCAAGTAGGGGATCGCGAAGGTCAGCACCAGCTTTTTGAGGAGTGTGCCGCTGTGCTGGCGTGTGTTTTGCTTGATCGAATCCACCAATTCAGTTTCGAGCCGGATGCTGTCCTCTAGCGAATGTAGTTCCATGTCCATGCCTCAAATTCCATCTGTTATCGTGTGGTAAAGCTCAATCGTTTCCTTGACCATTCGTATCGCACTAAAATGGGTTTCCAAACGGTCACGTCCCATCAAACCCATATGCTGGCGTAGGGCTGAATCCTTCAGCAATTTGCTCAGTGCGTCTTTTAAGCCTTCGACATCCTTTGGCTCAACCAACAAGCCGGTTTCGCGGTCACTCACCACTTCCGGTATGGCGCTGACGCGGCTGGCGACAATCGGTGTTTGCTGAGCCATCGCCTCCAACATCACCAGACCGAAACCTTCCCAAAGGCTGGGCGCAAGCAAGATGTCTAAGCCCGCCATTAGCACTGGTGCGTCGGATCGCCAGCCGAGGAAATGGACGCGACTGCTCAAACCGGCCTCTTTGGTTCGTTCTTCCAATTCCAGCAGTAACAGCCCTTTTCCGGCTATCAATAAATGCGCCTTTGGGAATTTGTCGGCAAGCTGAATAAAGGCTTCTAAACCGTAGCGTACACCCTTTTGTTCGATCAATCTGCATACCATTCCGATCAGTTGACTGTCGGCTGGCAGCTTCAGTTCAGCGGTCAATTTGCGCTTTGTTTCTGTCCGGTTGAGAGGCGCTATGGCTGTATCTAAGCCGTAATGAATGCGCTGGATTTGTTCCGGCTTAGCGCCCTCAATCTCGATACTGAAGCGGGCAATCGCGTCCGAAATAGCGATACCTTTGCTCGTCATACGCCACAACATCCGGTTGACCAGTCGAACGGGTGCGCGATACCTGAAGGCATCATCATTATGCCGGCTGCTGATGATGGGCACCTTAATGCCTCGTGTGGCTAATGCCCCATAGAGGTCCGCGTGAATGAGATGCGTGTGGACAATATCGGGTGCAAGCGCCTCTAGTGCCGTGTGTAAGCGGGAGATCAGGGTCACATCGGCATGATGCCGGATCACAATGGCTTGTGCTGGCACCTGACGCGCATTCAAAGCCGCGATATAGTTATCCATCCGATTATCCGGTTCGACCAGCAGAATGATACACGCATCAATCTGTTGATCGCGCAGTCCACTGAGCAACGTAATCAGATGCTGCTCGGCTCCCGCAATGCCAGTGACCTTGATGATATGAACGACACGCATCAGTTTAAGCCCCGCTCTGATACCATTCAATCGTGCGCTTCAAACCGCTCTCAAAATCGACGACCGGTTCATAGGCCAAGAGTGTTTGCGCTTTGGTGATGTCTGCACGAGAGTGTTTAACATCGCCGACACGTCCTTCCATATGGATTGGCTCAATCTGTGTGCCGAGTTGGGTGTTAATTTGTCCTACCAAGTCCAGTAGATTGACGCGTTTTCCCGTCGCAATGTTGATGCTTTCGCCGTTCGCAGCGGGCGCGTCGGCTGCTAATAGATTGCCGTGAACCACATTCTCCACGTAGCAAAAGTCGCGCGATTGCAGCCCGTCCCCAAAAATCATAGGCGCTTTACCGTCGATCATGCTGGTGATAAATAACGGTATGACGGCTGCATATTGGGAAGTCGGATCTTGTCGTGCGCCAAACACATTGAAATAACGCAGACAAACGGTTTCGAGTTTATAGACCTGTGCAAAACTCTGGCAGTAATATTCACCTGCCAGCTTGGAAACACCATACGGCGACAAGGGTTTAGGCGCAGCCGTTTCGACTTGTTGCTCGGACTCATTATTGCCGTAGGCTGCGGATGAGGCCGCATAAACCACGCGCCGCACGCCTGTATCCCGCGCCGCAACCAACACATTGAGCGTACCGGTGGCATTATGTTCGTGGGATAGCAGGGGATTATCAATACTCAGTGGAACCGAGGCCAAGGCTGCGTGATGAAATACGGTATCCACACCTTCAAAAATCGGATGCAGCGCCGTTAAATCGGTGATACTGACGTGGTGAAGTTCAACCTTACCTTTGAGTAGATCAAGGTTAGCTTGCTTACCAGTCAACAAATTATCGACGATCCGTACCGTGTGGCCTTCATTCAACAAGCGTTCGGCAATATGCGACCCAATAAAGCCTGCGCCACCGGTGACAACATAGGTTTTGGTCATGAATGTGCCTTATTGTTACGCTTGTGGTGATTGTTGTGGTGGAGGCGTTGGTTTCTGGTAACGCAGCCGAATCCACATCATCAACAGGAAGAGGGCAGCCAGAAAGCATAAACCAGCGATCCCAATTCGGAGGGCAATATCGGGCGGAGCTGCGCCAACTAACACACCGATAAACCCGAAGATGATGCACGCCCCATACAAGATGAAGATGGTCTGCCGCTGGCTGAAACCAATGCTCATCAAACGGTGTGAGGTATGATCTTTGCCTGCCTGTGCTGGAGATCGACCTTCCATTAAGCGGGTGATCACTACCAGAGTGATGTCAAACAAGGGCAGCGCCAGCACCAATATCGGAATCATCCATGTGACATTCAAGGGCTGTGTCCCAAACTTGAGCTTAATGCCAAGCACCGCCAGAATAAAGCCGAGTACCAGCGCACCCATATCGCCCATAAAGACGCTGGCCGGGTTAAAGTTGTAGATCAAGAAGCCAACTGCGCTGCCAGCCAGTGCTGCAGCCAAACTGGTCACCAAGGTTAAGCCCTGCGAGAAAGCGATCACCACGAAGTAACCAGCCGCAATCGCTGTAAATCCAGCGGTCAGACCGTCCATGTTATCCATAAAGTTAGCCGCGTTGGTGACGGTTAATACCCACAGCACCGTAATCGGAATATCAATCCACGGCGACCTGAAGAGTTGGATACTGATACCGGTTGCGACTAACCCTAGCGAGGCTACGACCATCGCCACCAAGCGGATGCGGATACCGAGGTTGTAACGATCATCCAGCAAGCCGACCACCGCTAGCAAGGCCGCACCGGTCAGAATCGCACCCAGTTCTTTGAGATGTTGGGGCGGGCTAAAGAGGAGCAGCGATAAAACCAATGCTCCGTAAATCGCTAAACCACCCATCATCGGTTTATGGTCTTGGTGAATTTTGCGCTGGTTGGGTTTATCGACAACGCCTAAGCGCATGGCGATTTGCCGTGAGACAGGTGTAAATCCCAGTGAGGCGGCAAACCCCACCAGAAGAATCGGTATAAACTGCAAAGCATCCATGAAATGTCTCCATCTTTCCGCGCCCGATTATACTCGATAAACAACTTCGTACTAAGGCGGATCATGATTTTGGCTGCCTATGAGGACAAATGAGCCTGACCTAACAAACCTGTTCGTGATTGTCGAAACCGAACTATTGACCTTATGATCGACATAGATGCTGTTCATATAACAGTGGAGTGGAATAGCGATAGTGGTCAAAACAATCAATCAGATCTCTAACCAAGATGAAGTTCGGCAGGTGTTGGTGGTCACGTTAGTCTTAAATGTGATCGTCGCCGTCTGCAAAATCATCATTGGCGCTTGGAGTGGTGTACTTTCGGTTTCGGCAGATGGCGTTCATTCGCTGGTGGATGCGTCCTCCAATGTGATCGCCTTGGTCGCGCATCGCCTCGCTACACGCCCGCCGGACGAAGATCATCCCTATGGTCACAAACGCTACGAAACCGTTGCGGCGCTGGGTATTGGCGCGTTTTTGCTGGTGACGGCTTTTGAGCTGATCAGCGTGGCGCTGGATCGTTTGCATCAAGGCGGAGATGCTCCGGTGATTGCGCCTGTCACGTTTGTGGTGATGCTTGCTACGCTCGGCGTGAATCTGTTCGTCACAACCTACGAATTACGGGCTGCGCGTCGTCTGGGTTCTTCTCTGTTGTCTGCTGACGCTGCTCACACCCGTTCAGACGTGTTTGTCACGGTAGCGGTGCTGATTAGCATGGCCTGTGTCGCGCTGTTCAGATGGGCGTGGGCTGATATTGTGACGACGGTGGTGATTGTCGGTTTCATTCTGCACGCGGCATGGGAAGTGCTCAGCAGTACCGGTCGCGTGTTGGTTGATACCGCGCCTTATCCACCCAACGAGCTTGCGGCATGGGTCGAAGCGCTGCCGAGTGTTGAGCATGTCATTCGCGCCCGCAGCCGGGGTTCTTTAGATGCCGCACAGGTCGATATTGATGTGCAAGTTGCCCCTGAGATGACGGCTGCGCAAACCCAAGCCATTAGCGATGCTATTCGGGATGAACTGGCGAACAAGATTCGTGGCTTAGTCGAGGTTGAAGTGCATTTTGTACCGGCCACCAATCGACCTGCTGATTATGCGCTGCTGGCTCGTGCCCGTGCGGACGCTCTGGGGCTAACTACCCATGAAGTATACGTGCGTGATGGTGACGATGGAAAAGTCATGGAAATGCATGTGGAGGTTCCGCCGGGGCAAACCTTGGGTAAAGCCCATGAACAGGTTAGCCAACTGGAAGCTGATATTCGTTCGCGTTTACCGGAAGTCGAAGAAGTCATCACGCATATTGAACCGGCTATTTCCGAGAAGACAGCTTCGGATGCCACCCAGCAAGCCGAGATCGCTGTGTTTCGCAGACAGGTGATGAGCTTGCTACACGCGCATTTCCCGCAAGCCGATTGGCACAACATTGAAATCTTTCCGACGCTTTCCGGTTTTACACTGGCGATGCACGTCACCTTGCCTGCCCAGATCACCGTGGAGGCCGCGCACCAAATTGCCGAAAGCGCAGAAATACTCTTACGGGCGCATTTGCCCTTGCTTGAGCGCGTTACTATTCACACCGAACCTCCTGATTAGGCACAAAGATGTAGATGGTTTTCGGGAAATAAAAGACGCTGAAGTTCAACATTCAGCGTCTTTTTATACGGCGAATCCCAATGTTTAGGACACGCCTAAACAAATAGCGATTTACTTGACGATCAGCACTGTTACCATGCCAAACATGCCGTGCTGTGATTCGGCGTGCGTCAAAATGTGGCAATGGAAGGCCCATACACCGGGTTCAGTGGCATCGAGGATGGTGTCGTAACGTTCGCCGGGGGCTACGCAAATCGTATCGACGAGGTAGGGCGTTGTGAGCATATTGCCATCTTTTGAAATGACACTCTGCGGCATGCCGTGCAAATGCATCGGGTGGATCATCAAACCCTCATTCATGTAGCGAATACGCAGTTTTTGACCTTTTTGGGCGATAATCGGCTGGGTATTCGGGAACTGCCGACCGTTGATGGTGAAGCCTAGCGTCGTATCGTTTAGGACGAAGGTGTATTCAGCATCGACTACCGGTTGGGTCGATTTGTCTTTTGGTTCAATAATTAGCGAACCGAGTAGGCCGCTGGTTACCTGTTCAGCCGAGTTGTGATGGGAGTGGTACATGTGGGTGCCGGGGTTACGGGCCGTAAATTCGTAGGTGCCGGTTTCGCCGGATTTGACAGGTTTCTGGGTGATATAAGGCACACCATCTTGATCGTTGGGGATGAGCAAACCGTGGAAGTGGATGGCAGTGCTTTGCTTCATCTCATTCTTCATCACGATACGGACTTTGTCGCCTTCAGTAAAGCGAATTTCCGGCCCGGGAATCATTCCGTTATAAGCCATCGCCGGGAAGGTCATGTCGGGCGACGTGCTCCATTGAATATCCTGACATACGAGATTGAAAACTTTTACATCCCCATCCATGACCGGTTCCATCGGTTTGCGCCAGAAGTCTGGTTCTTTGCCGACATTACCTAAGAACGTTTTTACACCCGCCTCGTGCATCGCATCCATATCTTCCGCGCTGGTGCCGGTTTGTAGGACGTTGCTTCCTGTGCTGGCATCAGATGAAGTGCCAGCGCCAAATATTTTCCCCGGTTGGGAAAGGGCTGCTGCCGCGCCAAGTGAGCCTGCACTGATGCCTGCTAATTTGAGGAAACGTCTACGGCCAAGTTGTTCTGACATTTGTCAAATCTCCTAAGTTTGTCATAAAGATAGCAAAAGCTTAATTCAATTGGCCTTGAGGTTCGTAGAATGTTTGTCATGTAATTAACAGGATGGGTTTCACTTGAGAAGCTACTACACCTAAAGATAGGATAGACATGTCGCTATCACCGCGAGGTTAGCCTTCGATTACGGACATTAGGAGTAGACATTCAAAGATGAGTTCTCAACGTTCAACACAAACAGATCTGGGCGGTGCCCTTGTTCCTGCGATCATTTTATTCGGGGGCATGACATTGCTCTTAATTGGCTTGTTGGCTGCACGTCCAACTGTGGTAGCACCAAATACGGTTAAGGCAACCTCATCACCGGCTGTCGCGGCGATCAACCCAACAGCAGTGGTCGCGGAAGCGACTGAAGCCGTTCAGGTAGCAGTCGCACCTGATCCGGCAAAAGTGAAGGCTGGAGAAAACAGCTTCCAAACAACCTGTTCAGCTTGTCACGGGTTTAATGCGATGGGCATTCCGGGACTGGGCAAGACGCTGATCGGTAGTAAATTTGTGAACGACTCGACCGATGATCAACTTTTAGCCTTTTTGCAGGTGGGCCGTCCGATTGGTGATCCACTAAATACGACGGGTGTAGCAATGCCCGCGCGAGGCGGCAATCCCAATTTTACCGATGATAAGTTGGTTGAAATCATTGCCTACATTCGCAGCTTGAACATGGCAGCCAGCCAAAATGCTGCGGGTGTTAAACCGACGGTTGTGCCGACTTCTTCTGCTCCTGTGGTAACTGATGTACCGGGGACGTTTGCTCCACTTGACTTAAGCGGCTTAGCGGTGCCGACCAACGTATCTAGTGGTGATACAACGACCACAACGGAAGCTACTGTCGAACCAACCTCATCAGCGCCAGTGGCAACGAGCGCATCATCGGATTTTGCACTACCGGATTTGAGCGGCTTGCCCGTGCCAACCAGCATGGCGAATGATGATACAACGACCACAACCGACTCTACGGCTGAAGTTACTGTCGAGCCAACATCATCAACACCCGTGGCAACAAGTGCATCATCAGATTTTTCATTACCGGACTTGAGCGGTTTGCCCGTGCCAACTAGTATGGCGAAGAGTGGCTAATCCAGAACTTTTGGCCGCGGATTGACAGCGCGTCACTCTTTAACTTTGCAGCTTTACCGCAGGGAAATAAGGGTCATATGGGCATTAGGGCGAGTACACATTACTCGCCCTTTTGATTCGGGTTTTCATCCATGTGGTAGGAATCGCGAATGAGGCGCTCAATGAGCCAATCGGGCAGCAGTCGCTTCATCCA
Organism: Anaerolineae bacterium; assembly: GCA_013821665.1. Taxonomy (GTDB): domain Bacteria; phylum Chloroflexota; class Anaerolineae; order Aggregatilineales; family Phototrophicaceae; genus CFX2. The sequence continues at coordinate 14,186 of JACDGI010000040.1, read as the reverse complement.
AGGAACCCCGAATTCCTGTCCGGTGGTGACGGTGTAGTGCAAGCGTGGTTTTGGGCTTTGAAGGGCATAGAGGATGGCACGAGCGACTTTCTGCGGTGGTGGGCCATGACGCACATTGGCATCATGAACAGCGGTGACGCGTTCGCGAATGCCATTGTAATCCGCAACAGGGTTACAATGAGGCACGGCCACAATGTCCGTTTGAATATCGCCCGGTTGAACCAACGAAACGTGAATGCCGAATGACCGCAGTTCATAACGGAGCGAGGTGCTGTAACCTTCGAGCGCGTGTTTGCTGGCGGCGTAGATGCCCAGATAAGGAACGCCAATGATCCCCGCTAACGAACTGATGTTGATGATCAAACCGCTGTGTGCCTGCCGCATGTGTGGTAAGACCGCGTTGGTCATGCGGATGACACCAAAGAAGTTGGTTTCAAATAACTGGCGGGCATCTTCAGCGCTGGCTTCCTCGACTGCTCCGCTGAGGCTGTGACCGGCGTTGTTAATCAATACATCGATGTGTCCGGTTTGGGTGATGACCGTTTGGACGCAGTGCTGAACGGAGACTTCATCCCGCACGTCTAGTTGGAGCAGGGTGAAGCCATTAAGGGTGCTGGACTGCGGCTGACGACTGGTGCCAAAGACCTGATAACCCTGTTGGGCTAATAGGGTGGCTGTGGCTAATCCGATGCCGTGTGATGCGCCTGTAATCAGAATTGTTTTCACCGATCAAAATCCCAAGAGTGGTTATGGCACAAATTGCAACAAAATTGCATTTTGTGCAGATTCCCCGCCGAAATGGCAGGCGGAAGCACGGGAGTAATCCGCCGAATTGGCATTTTTGTATGGCGGTTGGCTCGGCTGATGCCACCAGTGCAGCGGCTGGCTCCCGTGTGTCCGCCGCTGCATTTTGTGCCATTTGTGCATGGCGGATGTAAGAGAGAAAGCCGCCGAAGATGTGAAATCAAAAGACTTAATGCAAAGGCGCAAGGGTGCAAAGACGCAAAGATTTTTAACACAGAGGCATAATTGGCTCAAAGGCACAAAGAGAAGGAAGATTGTACCGCAATCTCATAGGGAGGCTTCGCACAGACACAGAGGAATACAGAGAAAAGATAGAAGAACTTAACGCAAAGGCGCAAGGATGCAAAGACGCAAAGTGATTTAACACAGCGACTCCAAGGCACAATGACACAACGGTAAATACAGAGTAGCAGATATGAGAGGCAAATGGGTTACATTTTGGAAGAACATTTTGTAACTGTTTGAGAGCCTTGGCACTAACCCAATTGAGGGAGAAATTGAAGGCTGAAGGTTGGAAATGGGTTAAGGATTGGTATGCGAGGTTTGTAAAATCTAACGAAGAGGCGAAGGTTTATCGTGATTTGCAAATTGGTAGGTAATTAGTCGGCGGATGAGGCACGCCTCATCCCTACAAAAACTCGATTTATGGTTGAGTTTGAATTATTGCCAACCGATTACCCTATTCAATCCTTAAATTACATTAACCCGCGCCGGTTGAGTTGCGTTTTTAGCTGGCAGCGGTTGCCGGTTCATTGGTCGTTTCGGAGATGGTGCCCGAAGTCGGACGGGTATAGAAGGCGATTTGATCTTTGATGAATTCGTAAGTGGGTTTTGGTTCGCGATAGACCCACGCGACATTTTGAGTTTTGCTGCCATCGGCTGATTCGAGATCAATCCAGTAGCAGACACCCTTATAGGGGCAGGTATAGGTGCGGTCGGTTACTTTGAGATGCTGCATATTGACGACTTCCGGTTTGAAGTACCAATTGCCTTCAAATGCGCGGACGTTCTGGTGATCTTGTGCGTCGGCGATGATTTCACCGTTGGTACGTTCTTTAATGATGAAGGCCATGAGATAAAAATGCTCCATAATATGATGAATAGGAATGTATTCATCATAGACTTCAATTCTGAAGCGTTCCTTACGTCCAGCTTAACAGATGGTTACGAGCGTGAAGATTGTAAAAAGCTGTAGCGGTTGGCAGTGCCACCCTGTCCATCGGCACGAAAGGTTTCGATTTCGGTGAGGCCGGTGGCGGCGACCAGTGCTTCATGCTCGGCATCATCGGTGTAGTGGCAGTAACGCAGACTAAACGCACCACGCCGCCAATCGAGCAAATAGTCGTTGGTTTCGATTGCCAGATCGTTCGGCCACGCGGTGATGCGTTCGCGGAAACGCTCGTATTCGTAAAAGCGCCACGCCGTAAACATCAATATGCCACCGGGTTTGAGACAGGCAGCTAATTGGCGCATGAGTGCTTGACGGCGGGCAAAACCGGGGATGTGATGCAGCACGCCGAGCAGCACGACCAGATCATATTCACCGGAATTGGGCGGATTTTCGACCATATCGCGTTCTTCAAAGGTGGCACTGAGGCCAGCTTTTCCAGCAAGAGCATTATGGGCATGAGCGAGAAGCGCCGGATTCGAGTCGAGGCCGTGATAGGAAATGAGTGCTGAGTGCTGAGTGCTAAGTGCTGAGTCCGAGAAGAGGGGAACCGGGGAATCGGGAGGGATAAGGTTGTCATGCAGGAAAAGGGCGAAACGGGCGTTGCCACAGCCCACATCCAAGACGGATAAAGGTGTGGAAAGATAGGGCAGTAAGCGCTGCCAACCGGGCCACGCGGCACCACGCGTTTGATCGAAATCATCGGCGACGGTGGTGTAAAAAGCACGGTTAATGGCATTCAGACGGTTGATTGTTTCGAGATTCATGATTTGTTCTGTCAATTATTGACTTCATATAAGATAAAGCGACAACCGCAAAACGTAAAGTGTCACGTTATTGCATGGTTGGTCTAGAGGGTTCAATTTGCGAGATGCGCTGTCACAGGTGGATTTGCTTCAGGCAATGTGGCACGTCAATAAATAGCGTACTGTACCCCTATGGGCATTAATGTGGCTTGCATGTAGACTTTAGACAATTATTGATGTCATGGAAACGCGACTATAGAACTATTTAGGTGGAGGATGAGCATGGTTACTGTCAAACGAATTGATATTGTGTCGGCGATGCGGGTCGGGGCATTGGTGTATGCGATTATGTTCACGGTGTTCGCTTTGCTGTGGGCATTATTCCAAAGTTTGATTTTGAGTGGGCTGAGTTCGTTGGCGAATAATTCGTCGCTATCATTCAATGGTGTGCCGCAGAGCGGGTTTAACGCGGGTTCATTAGCGACGGCGGGATTAGCCGGGTGTGCGTGTGGATACCTACTTGGTATTGTGGCGGCGGCGATTGGTGGCGGCATTTTCGGACTGGTGCTGTCCTTCAGCTACAATCTGGTTGCCAACTGGTTTGGCGGGTTGCGTGTGCGAGTCGAAGCGGATGAGGCGGGGCCGCTGGAAAAGCTCAAGCGCGAGATGTAGATTTGAGGGGGTAGGCTATTCCTCAATAAGCTGATGGTTGGTGGTTGACCAATCCAGTTGTGGTTCTTTTTCCTTCAAAAAGCTGATGCTGGTTTCTAGGTCGGAGAAAACGCGATAAAGTTGCCACGAACTGATCTGAGGGATGATGCCAGCGATGAAGGTGATAACTGGATTGTTGGATATGGTCGTTAACCAACCAAGCGACGGATGGCTGAGAAAACTAGCCGCGTTGCTGAGTTTGAGGAGGCTGGTAGGGAGTTTAGTGGCATAGCGGGCATCAACGATGACGTGAATGGGGGCTTCACCTTTGTCCATGAGTTTAATCAGCATATCGTTATTGTGCTGTATAACTTCAATGGGCTGATCGCCAACAGGTCGATGGAATATGACACGATCTTTGATATACCAGCCTAATTTGGTTTCCATATCTCCCCGGCTCCGATATTTCAAACCACATTACAGCGGCATACTATAACACATATTTGCTGTTGCCAAACAGAGTTGTTTGTAACGTTAATTTGTTGATAATCTATATGCGGTTTAGATAAGGATTGGGTTTATCGCAAGCGGTTTGCACTGAGGAAATTCGGTGAGTCGTGGTATATTCATTTCGGTTCGGTAATTAGTAGGGGAAAAATCGTTGACGCACGCATTGATTACAGGCGGGGCAGGCTTCATTGGCAGCCATCTGGCAGAGCGCTTGCTCAAGGCCGGACAGACCGTCACCATTATTGATGACCTCAGCACAGGCCAGTACGCCAATATTAAGCCCTTAGAAGGTAACCCTAACTTCCATGTGGTGATTGAAGATATTCGTAACATGCAGGTGATGGATCGGCTGGGCAGCCAGTGTGATGTTATCTATCATCTGGCGGCAGCCGTGGGTGTTGAGAAGATTATTAGCCAGCCGATTGCTACCATTGAGATTAATATTGGTGGGGCGGAAGCTGTTTTACAGGTAGCACGACGTTACCGCCGTAAGGTACTGTTGGCTTCGACCTCAGAAGTTTACGGAAAAGGTGTGCGTTTCCCGTTCAGCGAGGACGACGATACCTTAATGGGGGCGACCGTGCGTAACCGTTGGAGCTACGCCGCCACCAAAGCGATTGACGAATTTTTGGCGCTGGCATACCATAAAGAAGCGGACTTACCGGTGGTGATTTTCCGGCTGTTTAATACGGTTGGGCCACGGCAGAGCGGTCAATACGGTATGGTACTGCCGCGTTTTGTGCAGTCGGCATTGGCGGGGAAGCCGATTCGCGTGTACGGTGATGGAGAACAATCACGCTGCTTCGGTAATGTTTATGATGTGATCGAAGCGATTTACGGCCTATCCGAGTCGCCAGCGGCTATCGGGCAGGTGGTGAATATCGGCAGCCAAGAAGAGGTGAGCATCCTCGAATTGGCACGGCGTGTTAAGCAGCGGGCAGGCAGCGAATCGGATATTGTTTTCGTGCCGTATGAACAGGCCTATGAAAGTGGCTTTGAGGATTTTCGACGGCGCGTGCCGAGTATTAGCAAAATTCAGTCTATGATTGAGTGGGAACCGACCACGCTACTGGATGAAACCATAGACCAGATCATCCACTACTACAGGGAGAAGATGAACGATGGCGGAAATTTCACGTAAGGACCTCGTATTGGCTTTGATTGGGGCAAGCACGAACCCGCGCATTGCCGGTGTTGATTTGAGCGCGCTGGATATGACACGCCTCAACCTGGAAGGCTCGAACCTGCGCGGTGCGAATATGATGGCTTGCACTTGTCGCGAAACGATTTTGCGTTCGACCAACATGACGGGTGTGGACTGTACCACGGCGCAGATGCCGTTCGCAGATTTCAACAACGCTACACTGCTGGGTACGAATTTCAGTGGCGCGAACCTGACTGGCGCTCGGCTTTCTGGCGCGAACCTGACTAACGCCGTGTTGAACAGCGCTAATTTGCAGGGTGCGAACTTGCAAGGGGCAAACGTCAGCGGTTTGAAGTTTGACGAAAAGACCACATGGCCGGATGGGAAGAAGGGCAGTGCGGGCGCACCGCTCGACTACACCAAGTAAATTCGGCTGATCACCCATTTCACTACTTAGCGAGCGCGATTTATCGCGCTTGTGTGTTTTAGCTACTCAGGCACTCGCAAATTCAGCAACATCCAGCACGAAAATCGTAGCGGCGTGACCTTCGGGCGTGCTATAGGGTTTGCATACATCGCGAATAATGGTCATTGCATCCGGCAAACGATCTTCGCCAACGCCAATTACAAAAGTCGTATTTTGGCGGCGCAAGAACCCACCCGTGCTGCTAATTTTGGTCACGGAATAGCTTTGTGCTAGGAGAGCCTGCGAGAGAACATCAACGGCATCATTATTGAAGATAATAGCAAGAATGAGTTTTGACATGGTTTAAACCTGTTCGAAATGATCAATATCTAGAACAAAAGACGAGAAACCGCCGACAGGAATCTCTACAAGACTGGCAAGGGGAAGACTTGCGCTGTAGCCATAAGGGACAACGGCTTGACGCTGCGCCGCCAGCTCTCCGACAATTTGCATAGCCTGCGGCACCTGAGACTCATCGACCCCAATCATTAACGTAGAGCTGCCGGGGCCAAGTAACCCACCCGTGCTGCTGACACGCGTAACACCAATCCGTTGACTGGTGAGCGTGCTCATCACTTTATCGACATCCTGATCATCAATAATCGTTATGATCAACTTCATATGATTACTCTACTCATGCGTGAATTGAACAATATTAGACATTGATTATACCATCCCGTGGCTAACCTGCTGAAATTCATGTTGCCAACTCCCATTAGCGTCATCTCCCGCTGCTCAACAGTTTCAAAAAACACTTTAGAGAATGCTGTTTAACCATCATACAGGTTGACTATTATCAAAAATGAGAATAGTATGTAGATACCTGTTATCAATTTTGAGAATGGATAGTTGAGTGGACAATCAAAAGGCTGATCTAATATTGCATCCGGCGCGGCTGCGGATGATGAGCGAACTCGGTGGGCGGCAAATGACACCCCGCCAACTGGCAATCGCACTGCCCGATATTCCTCAGGCGACTTTATATCGTCATATCAAGGCGCTATTGGATGGCGGGATTTTGGAAGTGGTCAACGAGCAGGACGTAAACGGTGCAACCGAACGCACTTATGCTGTGGTGAAAGGCTCGGGGCGACTATCAATCGAGGAACTTCAGGGTCTTTCAGCCGAAGAACACCTGCGATATTTTACGATTTACGCGTTCAAGCTGATCGATGATTTCGCGGCCTATGTGCGTGACGCTAATTTAGAGCAAATTGGTCAAGACGGTATGTCTTACAGCACAGCGGTGATTTACCTGACTGATGCTGAACGGGCGCAGTTTCAACAGGATGTGATGGCTCTGATTGGACGGGTGCTGTCACTTCAGCCTACACCTGACCGCAAACGGTTCAGCCTGTCATCGATTGTTATTCCAGAGGGGAAGGATGCTAAATGAGTTTATATGTACGTCAATCAGGTTCCACGACTGCGCCGACAATTGTGTTTTTGCACGGGTCGGGTGTCAGTGGTTGGATGTGGAATGAGCAAATTAAGGTGCTGCAAAATGATTATCAATGTTTGGCGATTGATCTCCCCGGCAGCGGCGAAAGCTACCAAACCGAATGGATTTCATTGGCAGATACGGCAGATCAAATTGCAGCGATTATCCGGCAGTCAACTGCAAACGGAAAAGCACATGTGGTTGGGTTGTCATTGGGTGGGTATACGGGGCTGTGTTTGCTTGAAAAGTATCCAACTGTGGTTGAGTCGTTAATCGTTAGTGGGGTGTCAACGAGACCATTCGCTAACCTGCGACGGTGGCAGATTACGCTAGGCATTATGCAGCGACTTATGAAATGGGATGTATTCATCAACATGCAAGCGAAGATGCTCCACATTCCAGCGGAAGCTGCTGACTTGTATAAGCGTGATAACAAACGGATGTCGAATGAGTCGTTCAACCGCATGTTTAATGAAGTGCTGCGTTTTGGATTGCCAAACTTCAAAGATGAGCAGACTATTCCCTTGTTGGCGGTCGCTGGTGATAGTGAGAACGCAATGATTAAGGAAGGTTTAAAGGATTTCATAAATCATAAACAAAACACCACAGCCGCGCTGGTTCCAAATGCCCATCATGGCTGGAATGGGGAACATCCCCAACTGTTCACAGCGATGGTTGAGGCGTGGATAAACGGGAAGCCACTGCCCGCTGATTTAGTTCTGGTAAAGGCTATTTAAGCGAGAAAAAGTTCACAATTGGCAAAAATATAATGACTCAACAGCACGGACAAAGTGTTACGTGCTGTTTTATTTTTTCTTAACACAAATCGGAGGTTAAGGTACTTGCGTTGGAACATTAAATTCAGTTAAAATATGTTAAGTGAAGTTTAAGAACCATCCGGCGATGCTGAACAAAACCAGATGGAGAAGTTTCCCAAATGGAGTATGCACATGAACACCGCATTCGCTCGTCTTCTGGCGGCCAAAGTTGCAGAATTGATGGAGACCGCGAGCATATTCCAAGCGTGCTATGGCAAGGATTACCGCATGAAACCGGGAAGCCCCACACACGCGTGGGATTTGTATCAGTCAATGTTGAACCAACAAACGGCGATTGCCCAATTGTTGGATATAGATGCCTTAGAAGATGCAGCGCTGCGGCTGCCGCAGTGGTGGAAGTGGCAGGAAAGTATCGACACGGGTGTGATCGCGCAGATGGCTCAGGAAACCTATCACCTGATTGCTTGCTGTGCGAGTTTCGAGGCTAATCCAACGGCCAATAGTTCACCTGTGATTGGATGTTCACAGCGGGTGATCGCCAGTATGCTGCATCCTTCGACTCGTATGGTAGCGATGGGTGAAATGGCGAAGGCTTCATAAAACTTTTCGCAACCTGTTCTTATAGACATTGAACGAACGTCGGACATTGCTCCGGCGTTTTTCGTATACAATATCTATGCAATGTGTTGTAAGGTTGGTGTAGCATATCATTTCTATTGTGATTGTTAGACCATGTAATACAAATGAGTTTGCCATGATGCCGGATGAGAGTCTTAATGTAATTGATAATTCACGAAGCCGTGCCGATGCCATTAAAAATCGTGCGCTGCTGTTAGCGACTGCCAAACGTCTGTTTGCCCAGCAAAAGGTCTCCGATGTAACGATGTCGGCACTAGCGGATGCTGCTGGAGTTGGCAAAGGAACTTTGTATCGCCATTTCGAGAACAAGTTTGAACTTTCGATGGCGCTGTTGGATGAAGATCAGCGCGATTTACAAGACCGCACGCTGCGCCGGATGCGGGATGATAACGGCGGTAATGTGGAAACGCTCAAATGGTTTATGGCTGAAGTGCTGCTGTTCACCGAGCGCAACAATGAATTATTATGTGTCAGCGCTGGCGAGAGTGGACCACTTGGATCGTTGGCACATCCTGCTCATTGGTGGTGGCGGGTGACGTTACGCGGTTTGGTGGCACAAGTTAATTCGGCTTGCAATGCAGATTATATTGCAGACGCAATCTTCGTGCTGCTGGATGTTCACAACGTTTATTATCTGCGGCAAGAACGCGGTTACAGCCTCGAACAAGTGATGACCAATATGCAAAATATGGTCGAGAATATGCTGCGCTAGGTCATAAAAGGACTATCGTCCGTTTCTAACAAATTTCTAATAGACAAGGTGACTATAAAGTAGTATCCTCATTTCTGTAAACGGACTACAGTCCACTTAGCTAATCGCAAATGAGGAACACACAACTATGGCACTCTGGAATATTGATAGCGCACACGCACAAGCTAGCTTCTCTGCTCGTCACATGATGATAACCACCGTTCGCGGTACTTTTGGTAAAGTAACCGGGACGATTAACTTTGATCCGGCAAATCCATCTGCCGCCTCAGTCGAAGCTGTTATTGAAACAGGTTCACTGGGTTCGACTGGCAATGACCAGCGCGATGGTCATCTGAAAAGCCCCGACTTTTTGGATATCGAGAAGTTCCCCACCATCACCTTCAAAAGCACCAAGGTTGAGGCGAATAGTGATGGCTCAGAGGCCAAAATTCATGGCGATTTGACCATCAAGGGTGTGACCCAGCCTGTCGTTTTACAGGCCGAGTTCCTTGGGCAAGGCAAGAGTCCTTTTGGTACAACGGTAGCCGGTTTCAGCGGCAAGACCAAGATCAACCGCGAAGACTTCGGTTTGACATGGAACATGGCGCTGGAGACCGGTGGTTGGTTGGTCGCAAAAGACATCAATATTGAATTGGATGTCGAGGCCGTTCTCGCAACCGAAGCAGCCCCCGCGTAATTGTCCGATGGATGCAATGGGGAGGGTCAAACCTGCCCCTTACGTTTCGGCAACAGATTTACCGTAAGCAATCTGCGCGATAACAAGTTTAATGTAAGTGCAAAAAGGGTTTACCATAGGGTAAGCCCTTCTGCTTATCTAATGAGTGAGAGACTATGGCAACATTCCCGTTACAGCAGACGTTGATTAAGCCCGGATTTGCGCGGTACACCGCCTTTCAACATTTTCCGGCGGATACGTTTCCGACCATTCATCCGATTCACTGGCTGAATTCCCATTTCGCGGTCGGTGGTTGGAGTCCGCTGCAACGGTTAAGCGGAATGTTGACCGCCCATATGACGCGCATCGCCCCGCATAATGGCTTCACATGGCATCCCCATCGTGGCTTGGAAATTTACACATGGATGCTGGAAGGCACACTGCACCACGAGGACACGACCGGTGGCGAAGGTGACTTGAACAAAGGCGATTTTCAGCGCATGTTCTCTGGCGATTATATTGAGCATCAAGAACTCAATTTGACCGATGTACCTGCGCGTGTGATTCAGATTTGGTTCATCGCAGATCGCCATCACCAAGGGTTGCAGCCGCATTATCAACAAATTGGACGCGAAGGTTTGCCTGCGCTACGCACCGAGAGTTCAACCACTTACAGCTTGATTGGTGACAATTCGCCGATGGAACAGCATATGACTGGACGGTTGACGGCTACGACAGTGGATGCCAATGGCAAGGCCGAGGTTCAAGCGCCGCGCTCGGATGAGGATTTATTCTTGTACGTAACGGACGGCAAAGGGCAAGCGACTTACGATGGTAAGACGGTTCAGCTTGGTCAATATGACGTGATTCTGGGAACACCCGATCTTCAAGAAACCTTGATTGAGGCGGATGCGGGTGGACTCGATTACTTGAGTTTCTATCTGCCGCGGTTCATTCAGTAAAAGCGATTTCCATCTGTTCCCGTGCTATAATTCCAGACACAGAAGAGTAGAAACGGGAACAGGATGACACCAAAAATCGCTATCCCCCAAAATGAAATTACTGCGTTTTGTCAACGTAATCATATTCATAAATTATCACTGTTCGGATCTGCTCTGCGTGATGATTTCAACCCCGATAGTGATTTAGATTTATTGGTTGAATTTGAACCGGATCATGTACCCGGCTTTATTACATTCAGCAAAATGCGACTTGAACTTTCGGAGCTGTTAGGACGACAGGTTGATTTGCAAACGCCACCGTCTTTGAGTCGCTACTTCCGTGAGGATGTCGAAGAACGTGCCGAAAAAATCTATTCCGCTTACTGATGATAATCGTTTGAAACACATGCTCGATGCTGCGCAAGAGGCGATAACATTCGCACAAGGTATGGATCGGGCAGCCCTCGGTAATAATCGTCTCGCAATTTTGGCAATCGTCAAAGATATTGAGATTATTGGTGAAGCCGCTTCAAAAGTTTCTGAAACAAGACGTGACCAACATCCGCAGATTCCTTGGCGACCCATTATTGATATGCGTAATCATTTAATACACGGTTATTTTGATGTCGACGTTGACCAAGTTTGGAGTACATTGATACAAGATCTACCGCCACTGATTGCCGAGTTACAAAAAATTGTGCCTGATAATCGTGCGTGATTGCCTTTCCCCGAACTTCGCAATGCGTTAATATTGCGTTCCTATTCCGAATCAATTGAAAAATAAATAGGACGCAGCCTAATGAGTATCGAATCCATCTCTGAAAAAACAACGACTCGTGAAATGGCTAACCCTCTGAGCAACGACATCCGTTTGCTGGGTAATCTGCTAGGGAATGTCATCCGTGAACAGCATGGTGAGGCCGCATTCGATATGGTCGAAAAAGTCCGTGCGATTGCGAAAGCACGCCGCAGTGGTGACCCTAACGCCGCCAACGAACTGACAAGGATCATTAGTAACATCGACCTCGAACAAAAGCGGGTGCTGATTAAAGCCTTTGGCAATTATTTCCAGTTGATCAACATCGCGGAAGATTTACAGCGCATCCGTGTGCTGCGGCAGCGGGAGATGGAAGGGCGTACCAGCGAATCGATTGACGAGGCGGTCAAGCGACTGCATGACGCGGGATTGAACGCGGATGCCGTTCGCGCACTGCTCGACAAAATAAATATCCGGTTGGTTTTAACAGCACATCCCTCGGAAGCCAAGCGTAAGGAAGTGCTGATTAAACTGCGGCATATCGCTAACCTGATGGCGGATCGTGACCGGCAAATGCTGCTGCCACGCGAACAAACGGCTGTAGAGAATGAAATCACCGCCGAAATCGAAGAACTGTGGCAGACACGCCCGACCCGCGCCTCGCGTGCGACGGTGGCAGACGAAGTGGACTTTGGCCTGTACTTCATCACCTCATCCATTATGGATACGGTGGTGGATATGTACGAAGACCTCAGCCGGAGTTTGCAGGAGTATTATCCCGAAGCAGACTGGTCGGAACTGCCGATGCTCATGCGTTACGCGTCGTGGATTGGTGGCGACCGCGATGGTAATCCGAATGTGACCCCGCAGGTCACACTGGAAACGCTGCGGACACAGCATGAAGCCGCGCGTCGTGTTTATCTCGATGAAGTTGGTTTTCTGAGCGAACATTTAACACAGTCCGCCGATGAAATGCCAGTTTCTGACGATTTGCAGGAGGCCGTGACGGCAGCCGGTGGGCTGGATGAACGTTTCCCGACCGAGTTTTACCACCAGCAAATGAACCTCATCAGTGGGCGGTTGGCACGGGACGAATACCAGAGTCATCTGGATTTGTACGATGATCTGGCATTGGTCGAGGCCAGCTTACGCCACAACAAAGGTCGTCACACCGCCAACGGTGCGCTCAGCCGCTTGATGGAGAAAGTACGTTTATTCGGTCTGCATCTGGTTCCGCTGGATGTACGTGAAGATGCTCGTTTACACACCAAAGCGCTCGATGAAATGTTCCGCTATTACGGGCGTACCAGTAGTTATGAAGGGCTTTCTGAGGAAGATAAGCAGACGCTGCTGACGATGGAAATCGCCAATCCGCGTCCGTTCTTCCCGATTGAACCCAAATTTTCGGACGCGACCAATAAAATTATTGCCATGTGCCGTATGATGGCACAGGCTCACAAAACATATGGCAAGCAGGCGATTGACTCCTACATTGCCAGCATGAGTCAACAGCCCAGCGATATTCTGGCGATGCTGCTGCTGGCTCATGAGGTTGGTATTGCTGATGATATTGATATTGTGCCGTTGTTCGAAACGATTGATGATTTGCAACATGCGCCAGATGTCATGACCGCGATTTTTGCGAATAAGGAATACCGGAAGCATCTGGCTGTACGGGGCAACCACCAACAGGTGATGATCGGTTATTCGGACAGCGGTAAAGATGGCGGCTATATGGCCTCCAACTGGAATTTGTATACCGCGCAACATGATCTGGCGGAAATCTGTGCGAAGCAAGGCATCAGTTTGGAACTCTTTCATGGACGCGGCGGCAGCATCGGACGCGGCGGCGGGCCGACCGGTCAAGCGATCCTTAGCCAACCACCGCTTTCGATGCAAGGGGCGATCAAGATTACCGAGCAGGGTGAAGTCATTGCCTACCGTTATAGCAACGCGGATATTGCGCGGCGACATATGCACCATGTCATTAACGCGGTGCTACTGGTAACAGGACTGCCTTCCGCCCATGATGTGAAACCGGAATGGCGCACGGTGATGGATTTCCTCGCGGATGAGGGGCGCAAAGCCTTCCGTAAATTCGTCTATGAAACCGAGGGCTTCTTACAATATTGGCATCAGGCCACGCCGATTGATGAACTGGCGAATCTGCCCATCAGCTCACGACCCGCTAAGCGTAAATCCGGCAGCAGTTTTAGCGATGTCCGCGCGATTCCGTGGGTGTTTTCATGGATGCAAAGTCGTGCCATTATTCCAAGCTGGTACAGCGTTGGCACTGCTTTGAAGCGTTACTGTGACGAACATGAAGATGGGATGGCGACCCTGCGGACGATGTATGCCGAATGGCCCTTTTTTAAGGCATTGATGGAGAACGCACAGTTGGATCTGGCAAAGGCCGATATGGGTATCGCCGAATTGTATGCCTCACTGGTGAGCGATGCCAAATTGCGCGAGACCATTTTTAGCGAGATGAAGCGCGAATATGAACTGGCTTGCGATACCGTATGCAAGGTGTTCAATGAGCCATCGCTGCTGCACCAGTCGCCCGTCATGCAGCGTTCGATTGAACGCCGTAACCCGTATGTCGATCCGCTGAACTTCATTCAAGTGGATTTATTGCAGCAGCTTCGTGGACTAAGCCCCGACGCATCCGACTACGGCAACGTTATGCGGAATGTGCTGGCAACCGTCAATGGCATCAGCGCGGGTATGAAGGTCACGGGTTAATCGCCACGATGACGGAACTTGTAACGCC
>JACDGI010000646.1 GCA_013821665.1 Anaerolineae bacterium | reverse complement strand
GTATATGTTGTTTGGTCGCTACATCGTGAAGTTCTGGCACAAGCAGCACACCTATTACGCGGTGACAAATCACCGACTGATGATTTTATCCCAGTCATTCGGGCAGCATTTGACGACCTATGATGTTTCGAAGTTACCTGCACTCAAGAAATCCATTGGGATGAACGGTGTCGGCAGTATCGTCTTTGGTGTCGAGCCAGAATACCGCTGGTGGCAGCGCAAGCAGTACAATATGTCGAACAGCGGTACCGAGATGTTCGGCTATACGCTGCCGGGGTTTTATGATATTCACGATGCTGAAGATGTCTACCGGATGATTGCCCAGATGGCTCATCAAACGACTTATTCTCCGGTCGAAAAAGCGAAGCCCGTTTATTTGCCACGTTGATTGGATGGCTTGATGTTCGACTCTCAACTCGAATCACTTATCATTGAAATCCTACATGAAAAGCCGATTAACATTCAGGCCTTGAGCGGTGGGTGCATCGGTGAAGTGTATCGGGTTGAGTTGGCGGGTGGACGTTCGATTGTGGCGAAGGTGGCTGACGGAAGTGGTGCGACGTTAGCGGTTGAAGGTTACATGCTACGGTATTTACGGGAGCATAGTCGCTTGCCAGTGCCGGAGGTCTATCACAGCGCAGATACACTTCTGTTGATGGAGTTCATCGAAGGCGAGAGCGAATTGGATGCGGGCGCACAGGAACATGCGGCAGAACTGTTGGCGGATTTACATGGTTTGCGTGGAGAAACATTCGGCTTGGAGCGCGACACGGTGATTGGTGGGCTGCACCAACCGAATAAATCAACTGATAGGTGGATTCCATTTTTCCGTGAGCAGCGTTTGTTGTATATGGCATATGAGGCAGCACGAGTCGGTCGGCTGCCGGTGGCGGTGTTGGAGCGAGTGGAGAAATTTGCTACTCAATTGGACAAATGGCTGATTGAGCCAGACTATCCGGCGCTGATTCATGGGGATATGTGGACGACCAATATTTTGGCTGAAGATAACGCAATTACAGGCTTCCTCGATCCGGCGATTTACTACGCCCATCCTGAAATGGAGTTGGCCTTTAGCACGCTGTTTGGGACGTTCAGTCAGCCGTTTTTCACGCGCTATCATCAACTGAGGCCGATTGCGGCAGGATTCTTTGAGACGCGGCGAGACATCTACAATTTGTATCCGCTGCTGGTACATGTGCGGTTGTTTGGTGGGGGTTATGTGGGTGCGGTGGATCAGATTTTGAGGAAATACAAATTTTAACCGCAAAGGCGCAGATAACGCAGAGATAAGAAATCGGGGTTTACCGAGGCAAACCCCGATGGAAATACAAGGGTTTAGCTGACGAGCTTAGCGTTCAAAGTGATGGGAACGCTGGCGAGGGCGCGCGAAATCGGGCAGCCTTCTTTGGATTTTTGAGCGAGTTCGTCAAACTTTTCTTGGGTGATATTAGCAACTTTGGCTTCCACATTGAGGGTGATGCCATTAATCAGCGGCCCCTTGTCATCACGACCGAAGTCTACCAGTGCAGTAGCGGTAACGCGTTCGGGCGGGAATTCCGCGCCGGTGAGTTGGGCCGCAAGGAACATGGCGTAGCAGGCTGCGTGAGCCGAGCCGATGAGTTCTTCGGGGTTGGTTTGGCTGTTGTCCTCTTCAAAACGGGTTTTGTAGGTATAGCCGCCGGAAAGTGCGCCACTGCCACCCTTAAATGTGCCTGAGCCTTCCTTCAACGTACCATTCCAAACGGCCTCTGCTTTACGGATTGCCATAGGTTTCCCCTTTGCTATGAATTAAAAACTGTTCAAAATACGATACCATAGGCGAATTGTGTTATCTACTGCCAATCACCAAGTGCTAAGGATTGTAGGTGATGGATTCGAGTGTGGCGTGTTACTATTTTAGTCACAAGGTACAAGTTATAAGCAGCAAGATCAAGCAAAAACATATGACATGATAAAAACCTGCTACGGAAGTGTTACGTAAAGGGTTCAGAGAAGAGGGATTATGAGATTAGCAGTACTATCCGATATACATGGTAATTTGACTGCGCTTGAGGCGGTTTTACAGGATATGGAGCAGGTCGGCGGGATCGACCTGACGTGGTGTTTGGGTGATCTGGCGGCGTTTGGGCCGCGTCCAACCGAGTGCATACGGCGGGTCAAGGCGCTGGCTGAAGCGGATGAGGATAAGAAGTTTAAGGTGATCGGCGGGAATACTGACCGCTATCTGATTACAGGTGAGCGACCCAAGTTTCCTTTCGCCGAGAATGATGAAAACTTTCAAAAGTCGAAGGCGGAATGGCGTAACCTGAACGATGGGATTCTGTGGTGTGTCGATCAACTGAGTTTTGAGGACTACGAATTTCTCAAGAAGATCAATGGGCAGGAATTGGGTAAGAAAATTGACGGTTATGGTTACGTGATTGGTTATCATGCCATTCCGGGTAATGATGAGACACCGTTATTCCCCGATACACCGGAGTCTGAGGCTCGCGATTTCTTCCTTGACCGTGAGGGATGGTTAGGCGTGGGCGGGCATATACATATACAGATGGATCGCAAGTTGGGTAACTGGCGCGCGATTAACGTGGGCAGTGTGGGCACGCCTGCGGATGTGAAAGGGCAAGCAAGCTGGGGATTGTTCACGTTTGAGGATGGTCAGGTACAGGTAGAATTGCAGCGCGTTCCGTTTGATGTGGAGGCGGTGATTGCGGATTTGGGAGCGGTTGGCTTTCCTGATGTGGAGTGGGCAGCGGGGCGGCTGCGGGTGTAATTAAACCCCCACCTTAATCCTTCCCCGTAAACAAGGGAGGAAACCAACACAAAGATAGAGAAATTCGCTTTAGGAGAAAGTGTGGTGATGGGCATGGATTTTGGGGATAAGCGCGAGTCATTACTGTCTGAATTGCAAGGCGAAAACCATTACGGTATTTTTTTGGCGGCGCAGATGGGTGGCGTTCCCCAAGAGTTGCAACTGATCATCCAGACAGCCGTGTTTGATGAGCAGGTGCAGGGCTTACGTCCACGTAACCAGTATGTGATTCGGGCGTTGGGTGTGGTCGAACATCGGGTGAGTTTAGGCGTATTTGGTAATCTGTTTATCGCTGATGAGCATCCGGTACTGCTGCACTACAACGCGCCGAGAGCGGTAATCCAATTTGAGGGTCAGCCGGACGATGTAAATGAGTTGGTGCTAGATATTAACCAAGCCTATTTGAGTACGTTTGGGCCGTGGCGTGAACTGGCGAAGGACATCAACCGGACACAACCGTTGGTTGATTTGTTGCTGAGTGGTAAAGGTGTTTTAGGGACGATGCCCAAGCCGGGAGCCGAACGCATGACGCGGGTGCTGGCGCATCATGGGATGCAATCGACTTTGGACGAGAGCCGCGACTATGAGGAAGCGGATGAACACGGACGCTCGCGTAATATGCGCCTATTAGGGATTGATGACTCCTATTTGATCGCGCTGGATTTTAGCGTGGATGAGTTAGGGAAGGCATGAAGAAGTACTGAGTTTCGAGTGCTGAGTACTGAGAAAAGATTTATTTGGGAGTGTAATGATATGGAAGAACTACAAAATAAGGTGGCGTTGGTCACAGGTGGCGCTTCGGGATTGGGTGAAGCATGTATACGGCGTTTTGTCGGGTTAGGGATGAAGGCTGTGATCCTTGATCGGGATGAAACGCGTGGGAAGACGTTAGCCGCAGAACTTGGTGGGAGCGTGCGATTTGTTCGAGCAGATGTGAGCAGTGAGAGCGATGTTCAGTCCGCAGTTGATACTGCCTACAGCGCATTTGGTGAGCTGAGTGTGGTAGTCAACTGTGCAGGGGTGGCGTGGGCATCACGGACGGTGGGGAAAGAAGGGCCGCATAAGCTCGATTTGTTTGAGTCGGTCATTCGGATTAATTTGATTGGGACATTTAATGTGATCCGGTTGGCAGCCAATAAGATGAGCCAGAATACACCGGATGTGACCGGTGAACGCGGTGTGATTATCAACACGGCTTCGGTGGCAGCCTATGACGGGCAGATCGGGCAAGCGGCTTACGCGGCATCCAAGGGTGGGATTGTGAGTATGACACTGCCAATTGCGCGGGAGTTGGCGCGGGTGGGCATACGGGTGATGACAATTGCACCGGGTATTTTTGAAACGCCGATGGTGGGCGCGATGACTCCTGAAGTACAGGCATCACTTGCCAGCCAAATTCCATTCCCAAGCCGGTTGGGGAAGGCAGCGGAATACGCGCAATTGGCGCAGAATATTATCGAGAATCCGTATTTGAATGGTGAAGTGATCCGGTTGGACGGGGCAGTTCGGATGCAAGCGAAGTAGTTGGCAGTTACAAGAAGCAAGTTGCAAGTTAAATTCAAGTCATCAGCTACCAGCCAAAATAGTTAGAAGTAGTAAGTCGGAAGTTTAAGTCAAATAGAGTACGTTAGTGAAGAAGATGAAAATGCACAAAATGCAAAAGTTTGTGCAGATTTTGCAGTTTTTCCGTAACTACTCAGGTGGTATTTGAGGGAGAATTGCGTAATCAAGGCTAATTCATCTCAACCATCTGAGGGAGACTTCATCGCTCCTAGTTCCAAAATTGATACTCGCATTTTGGAAAATGAGGGA
>JACDGI010000645.1 GCA_013821665.1 Anaerolineae bacterium | reverse complement strand
ATCCTGCGGCAGTGGTCCCCAGCTATAGGCCACCACGTCAGCGAAAGGCAGCGGGAAACCTTCGCCCGTATCCGGCAGAATCATCGCCAGCACGCCGCCGCGTAAAGCCAGAATCAACTTACCAGTCGGTGCCCAACGCAAGCCGTTGAGTTCCATAATCGTTTTGGTCAAGGCACTACTGCGCGGCGTATTCGGTGCGAGGCTGATTAAGCGCCCACTGCCGTCTGGCACATCCTTATCGGTTTTTTGGGCACCAAACAGCACCAGCGTGCCGTCCGGTTGGATGATGGGCAGGCTGTAGTGCCACGAATCATCCAGCAAAATAGTTTGAGCGTTGCCAGCCGCCAAATTCATGCGGATCAGGCCACCGTCAGCCGGCGCAAAGTCCAACTCGGTATTGCTCGACCACGCCAAACCAATGGATGAGGTGATGGCGCTGGTCAAAATCAGTGAATTGTTTTCGCGGCGATAAATCCACCAGATGTTGCCCTCGGCCTCGGCTGCCAGATAAGCACCGGTGGGTGACCACTGCAAATTGACGAACACACCCTCACGCAAATCGCCGAATACCGGCGTGGTCGGTGTGTTGGTATAGACGCGTGCGCCATAGGAAGTGGTATAGACAATCATGTCGCCGGTGGGTGACCATGCCAGCGTATCGCCGCGTCCGCGTGAGGGCGGCACATCGGCTTTACCTTCCTCGATGGTGGCGGCTTCTTTGCTGTACATGTTGAGGATGTATAAACCTTTTTCGGTGCGGTAAGCCAGCCAATTACCATCCGGCGCAACCCCAAAATCCACCACGAAGGCATCTTCGGGCGTGACCACTTTAACACCTTCTGTGCCGAGGCCAATCCGCTGCACCTGACCGTTATTGGTTAGCAGATAAAGCGGCGTTGGCAAATCCATGCCGTCTTGCGCCCGTGCGAAGCCAACCGTCAACAGCAGCAGACACAGCGCGAAAAATCCAATTCGTCGCATCACAATTTTCCTCACAATTTTTAGGGTGCAGCCGCATCAGACAAGCAGCGGACGGGATATATGTTAGGTGACATAGGGTTGGATAAAATGGAGCGACATGCGGTTAGATCAAATGAGTCGGTGTTTTTCTCGCCAGAGGCTAAAGCCATCCGGCTCCATGTTCCGACAGGAAGCAGGCTAAAGCCCGCTCTGACCTGTCGGCGTACTTGGCTGATGACCAAGTTTATCCTCTTGAAAACACCTTTGTTTACATGCATTTAATTAATCCAAGTTTATGTCGTAACCCTATGTCGCTCTATATCGTGTCCTGTATTCTGATTTCAAATAGCGATTTAACTTTTTGCTAGTGTACCGAATCAAAGCCTAGCAGAACCACAGCAAAGGCGCAAAGTACTATCCGGCGCTAACCCTCTGCGTCTCTGCGGTTAAATCTCTTACGTATTCGCAAAAACCACCGTGCCGTCATGCCATTCGGGTTCAGTTTCCAAGACCGCCATCAACTGCATGAAGCGATTATGCTGTTCAGGGCTGTTGGCGTTGGCGACATACGATTCTTGGCTGTCGAACATGACCGTCATATAAAAATCACGGCTGTCCGCGTCCATCTGATAGATGTAAACGGCGACCACCCCCGCCACAGGCACACTTTCCGTTTCTGCTGCTACGCGCATAAACGCCTGTTCGGCACCGGCTTTCACCCGCATCTTGGCGATGGTTCCGTACATGGTCTTTGCTCCCCCGACGAACTAATCAAAATGGGTATCTTATCCTTTCAGATAGGACTCATTCTAGTCCCGTATGGTTATGAGAACCACTACAGCCGGAGTGTCCGGCTGTAGACCTGAAGATGATTGGGCTTACAAACTGGCGAGGAAAGCAATCGGTAGGCTAAGCAATGCGGTAATGACGATACCTTTGACGAAGTTCCGCACTTGAAATGCCCAACCGACGACCAGCGATTCTTCGCGCGTGGTTCCGGGGATGATCGCAAATGAGGGCTGCATCACCGTCAAAAGTAGATAGTCGAGGACGAGCGCATCAAATAGATTAAACAATTGTAGGACACCAACGGCGGTCAGATAGGCGAAGGGAAACGTAATGCTGCCACCGTTGGCCGCTTTGACCATCAGCACCGAGACGAAAGGCACACCGAGCATCAACAGCAGGAAAGGGATAGCGATGAAACGCTGCTGGAGCTTCTCGTGCGGACTCATCGGCGGCACTTTGGCTTGAACCACCTTAGGATAATCTTGTAACCATAATCGTGGGTTATACCACAGCGATCCCATAACCAGTACTCCGACGATAACGCTGAACAACGTGCCATTAATCAGAACACGCTCTAATACCATATTTAACATAGCGAACTCCTTTTTGTTTATATAATAATTATTTTAGATTAGTCTAAATTTGTCAATCACCACTTGGAGCAGATAGTTCTATTCGATTTGAGCTATCGGTTCATTTATGTGACAATAGAGTCATCAACTATTCGGTAATCCCTTGTACAATAACCCTATGACCCAATCCATCCCTCACATCATGTCCGGCGGCGAATCATTCTTCTTTCGCGGCAACCATATCGGTATCCTCTGCTTACATGGCTTCATGGCCTCACCCGCCGAAATCCGTTGGCTGGGTAAACATCTGGCGGATCAGGGCGCGACGGTTTATGGCCCACGTTTGCCGGGACACGCCACCGATTACCACGATATGACGCGCCAACGCTGGCAGGATTGGTACGCGGCGGCTGAAGATGCGCTGACCGTCCTGCGTGCCCAATGTGACCGTGTTTTTGTGGTGGGACATTCGATGGGCGGCATGTTGGGTTTACTGCTGGCGGCAAATTCCAATACCCCAATTGATGGCCTTGCGGCGCTGGCAACACCCGTACTTTTTACCAACCGTTCGATGGCAAACGCCAGTTGGATTAAGTGGATGCGGCCTTACACCGACCAAAGTGATAGCGGCCCACTCGTCCAATTGATCCGTGATGAACAAGTTCGACGCGGCGAAACAGTGGTTGGCAGGGTGCGGCATGGCTTATGGTCAACGGCTGCCGTGGGAGAGCTTTTCGCGCTGTCACTGGCGGTACAAGCCTGTTTGCCAGATGTCCAAGTACCGCTGACATTGATCTATTCGGAAGCTGATAAAACAGTGGGCTTGAACAACCGTGATATGATCTTGAACCGTGTCAAATCAGCCATTATCGAGCAGCATACGCTGAAGAACAGCGACCATATCCTGCCGCAAGATTCGGAGCGCGAAACGGTTTTTGGATTGGTTGCCGATTTCATCAAGCGTTCTAGCAACCCCAGCCCTTGATCTGCGTATAATAAGTTAGGATGCCATCCTTGTAAGAGTTGTTTGTCGCCACGAGCGATAGACAACGATATTTAACTGGAGACTACCACATGCTACGTGGATTTATTGATCAAATTCGGCTCACATGGGCTTTACTGCGTGACCCGCGTGTACCGCTGTGGGCTAAAGTGATACCGGTAATCGGCATTATCTACGTCCTGTCACCGTTGGACTTCATTCCCGATGTCATCATCGGACTCGGACAGTTGGATGATCTTGCCATCGTCATCGCTGGAATGCGCCTATTCGCGGCGGTTGTGCCACAGGATATTGTCGAGCAGCATCGCGCCGAAATCGCGGGTAAGCCGCTGGATATTATTCAAGGCACCGGTTACAAAGTCGCGCCGGACGACGAAAAAGTCAAAAATCAGTAAGCGGCGATCATGCCAACCGCCGAGCTGATCCTCGATCATCCCGCTCTGTTGCGTGCCACGGCTCGTCACCATTATTGGGAGGGCACGGGCACGCTTTCGATTAAAATGTTCCGTTATGGACGGGCTTTTTATCAATCCGGTGGCGGCACTTACGCCGTCGAGGATGATCGTTACCTGATCCTCAACGACAGCCAGCCTTATTCGATCAGCATCGAGTCGCCTACACCCGTTGAGTCGTTTTGTATCTTTTTTCCAGCGGGCTTTGCTGAAGCAGTCAACTTCAGTTTGACGACTCCCAATCAAAATTTGCTAGATAATCCCTCAGCATCCACCGCGCCTCTGCTGTTTGTAGATCGCACTTATCCGCACGATGATGTCTTGACTCCGGCTGTCCGACAGTTACAAACGCTGTGTACCACGGCTGATTTAACATCCGGTTGGATGGATGAACAGTTGCACACTATCATGCGACAAATGCTGCATGTGCATCAGGATGTGACGCAGCAAATCGCGCGTCTTCCCGCTGTCAAGGCCGCCACCCGCGACGAACTCTATCGGCGGCTGTATCATGCCCATGATTACATGCTGGCTTGTTACGACAGCCCCATCCACCTGAGTGATATGGCGCAGGTGGCAAACCTATCGACCAATCATTTCTTGCGCGGCTTCAAACAGCTTTTCCAGCAAACGCCACATCAATTCCTGACCGCTTACCGCTTGCAACAAGCCAGCAAATTACTGATCCGCACTGAACGCAGCGTCACCGATATTTGCCTCGCGGTAGGCTTCGAGAGCCTCGGTTCGTTCAGCTATTTGTTTCGCCGCCACTATGGTTTCTCGACTGAAAATTATCTCCGTCAAAAAAGGTGATTTTCGAGAAGCTTAAAAAAAAAATATTTGCTAGGCTGTAG